>JBNLAL010000276.1:0-2843 GCA_050302115.1 Gammaproteobacteria bacterium
CTAATTGCCTTAATAATGTATTATTGACTTCTTTTACAAAATCAACACTATTATTAAGATAAAAAACTAATACTCCTTTTTCTGTTTTATTTTTCATATTATGAATTTATGTTATTAAAGGATTATTTCATCTCTTCAGGCCAATAAAGTCGCATTGGGTTATCAACCAGCAGTTTTTGTTGTAATTCTTTAGTTGTTGCAATGTGTGGAATAAAGTCCACCAACAGACCATCATCCGGCATGTGATCTTTAAGGTTAGGATGCGGCCAGTCAGTTCCCCACAGTACGCGATCAGGAAAAGTTTCAACGACACGGCGAGCAAACGGAATAACGTCCTGATAAGCATGTTGCTCACCATTCAACGCACGGGGCCCATTGATTGTCAAACGTTCAGGGCAGCTCACTTTACTCCAGACGTTGGGATGTTCCTGCATGAATTTAATGAATAATTCAAATTCAGGACCGTCTACCGGCTTGCTAACATCCGGGCGGCCCATATGATCCACGACTATAGTAGTCGGTAATGCAGTAAAGAAGTCCCACAACTCAAGTAGATCGACTGCTTCAAAATATATGACCACGTGCCAGCCGAGTTTATTAATGCGATCGGCAATTTCCATTAATTCATCTTTAGGCGTGAAATCCACCAGTCGTTTAACAAAGTTAAAACGTACAGCCCGCACTCCGGCTTCATTCAGTTCCTGTAATGTTTCATCAGTTACATCGCGACGGACTGTAGCAACACCACGCGCTTTACCTTTAGCTGCAATGCAGGCATCGACCAGGGCACGATTATCTGCACCATGACAGGTTGCCTGTACAATAACATTACGTGAGAAACCAAGCTGATCACGTAATGCAAACAGTTGTGCCTTGGATGCATCACAAGGTGTGTATTTTCGTTCCGGAGCGAAAGGAAATTCTTCGCCTGGCCCAAATACATGGCAGTGTGCATCTACGGATCCCTGAGGAAGTATAAAATTTGGTTTACCGGGGTTTTGATACCAGTCCAACCAGCCATCTGTTTTCTGGAAATTCATTCTTTTACCTTTTGAACTTGAAGGTGGAGGCAATTCGAACTGAGTCGAACAAATAGAACCTCCATCGATTTTTAAACTTGTATATTGCTGATGATTCAACGTATTAATTAATCTATATATTTTAAACCCAGTTTCTTAAGGGGTTCGCGGAAATTATAGAGATCAAGTCCAAGGACACCTTCCTCAAACTTTTTGCGTTTATCTTCTTCATTGGCTTCCCGTGCTTCAGCAGCATCGGCAACTTGCTGCACGATGTCTGCCGGGACAATGACAACACCATCGTTATCCGCGACCACAGCATCTCCGGGATTTACCTGGGCACCGGCACAAACAACCGGAATATTTACCGAGCCTAAAGTTGCCTTGATTGTGCCTTTGGCACTAATAGCTTTGCTCCATACCGGGAAGTTCATTTCCTTCAGATCTTTTGTATCGCGTACACCGGCATCGATAACCAGTCCCTTGCAGCCGCGTGCCTTAAAGGAGGTCGCCAATAGATCACCGAAATAACCATCGGTACATTCGGCGGTGATCGCTGCAACAACGACATCGCCGGGTTGTATCTGTTCGGCAACAACATGCATCATCCAGTTATCACCCGGGTGTAATAAAACAGTGACGATTGTGCCGCAGGTATAGGCATCGGAATAAACAGGACGCATATAAGGTTTCATCAGACCTATCCGCCCCATCGCCTCATGCACTGTAGCAACACCGAATTGGGACAGTTTTTCAACTGCAACCGGATCGGCGCGTTGAATATTGCGTTTTACGATACCCAGATTATTCAAGCTCATGCTGTTGCCTCTGTGTCTTTAGTTTTTAACGCCATGTCGATGCATGGATATACGCGACGCGCGTTACCTTCATAGACTTTATAACGATCTTCATCTGAAAGGTTTTGTGTCGCTTCGATATAACGTCTAGTGTCATCGAAGTAGTTCCCTGTTTGCGGGTCTATGCCACGTACTGCACCAATCATTTCAGAGGCAAAGAGAATATTCTCCACTGGAATCACATTTGTTAACAGGTCGATACCGGGTTGATGATAAACACAGGTATCAAAGAAAATATTATTCAACAGATGTTCTTCCAGTAACGGTTTACCCAATGCCTGGGCCAACCCCCGGAAACGTCCCCAATGATAAGGTACCGCGCCACCGCCATGTGGAATAACAAAGCGTAATTCAGGGAAGTCTTCAAAAAGCTTGCCCTGTAATAATTGCATGAATGCGGTGGTATCTGCATTCAAATAATGCGCTCCCGTGGTATGAAAGCATTCATTGCAACTGGTACTCACATGCACCATAGCTGGAATATCGTACTCGACCATTTTTTCATAAATAGGATACCAGTGACGATCTGTCAGTGGTGGACTGGTCCAGTGACCACCTGAGGGATCAGGGTTAAGATTAATTGCTACAAAGCCATATTCCTTTATGCATTTTTCCAGCTCAGGAATACAACTGGCCGGATCGACACCCGGACTTTGTGGCAACATGGCCGCACCAATGAAGTTTTTGGGAAACAGTTCCGAAACCCGGTAGCAAAGTTCATTGCAAATTGATGCCCATGAGGAGGAGATCGCAAAATCGCCGATGTGGTGGGCCATAAAACTGGCACGGGGACTAAAGACAGTTAAATCAATTCCCCGTTCGCTCATCTTTTTGAGCTGGTTACTTTCAATGGTCTCACGAATATCATCATCACTGATCTTTAATTCAGAAACCTTCGGCATCACTGAAGGATTGTTGATACCTTCGATTTGACGTTTTCGCCATTCCTCCAGTGCAGCAGGTGCCG
>JBNLAL010000277.1:0-2837 GCA_050302115.1 Gammaproteobacteria bacterium
AGTTTTTGGAAAAAAGACCATACGTCCCGTTTTTGCCCCGTGCAAGAAATACCGGAAAAACTTCGCCAGTTAGATAGCCCTTTTTGTTTGATTAAAAAGGAAGATGAGATTGTTATTGCAGAAGGTGGTGCTATCCATCTTCAGGTAGAAAGTGATAAGGATGTTTATTCATTGCAGGCATACGTTCCATCCCAACAGATTCAGTCTCTTGGCGACCAGCAGTTTTGTCAGGACTACAACATTAAATATCCCTACATGGCCGGTTCAATGGCGAACGGTATTGCTTCGGTAGAATTGGTTGAAGCACTGGTCAAAGCTGACATGCTGGCCTCGTTTGGTGCAGCAGGGTTATCTATTACAGAAGTAGAAACAGCCATTAAACGACTTCAGTCATCACTGGACGATAAGACCTATTGTTTTAATCTGATCTACAGTCCGAATGAAAAAGGCCATGAAGATGCCATTGTTGATCTTTATTTAAAGTATGGTGTGACATTAGTTGAGACATCGGCCTATATGAAATTAACTTTGCCGGTAGTGCGTTATCGCGTTAAGGGTATTCATAAAGACAGTCATGGAAACATCATTGTTCCAAACCGGATCATTGCCAAGGCCTCGCGTGTCGAATTGGCAGAGAAATGGTTTAGTCCGCCACCGGAAAAACTGTTAAATCAATTAGTCGAACAAGGTGATATCACTGAAGAAGAAGCGGAACTCGCAAAACAGATTCCGATGGCACAGGACTTGACCGTTGAAGCTGATTCCGGGGGACATACGGATAACCGTCCAGCAATCACATTACTACCAACAATGTTGGCACTGCGTGATCAGCTTCAGGAAAAATTCCAATACACAAATCCATTACGGGTTGGTGCGGCTGGCGGCATAGCAACACCGGCTTCTGCTTTAGGTGCCTTTGCAATGGGAGCTGCTTATATCGTTACCGGAACAGTTAATCAGGCCTGCAAGGAATCCGGTTCATCTGACATAGTGCGCGAAATGTTGGCCAATGCTGAACAAGCCGATGTCACGATGGCGCCGGCCGTTGATATGTTCGAAATGGGTGTGAAGTTACAGGTATTAAAACGTGGCACGATGTTCGCCATGCGCGGGAACAAACTTTATGACATCTATAAGCTATATAATGCTATTGAAGAGATTCCGGCAGTAGAAAAAGAAAAGCTGGAAAAAACTGTTTTTAAAATGTCTTTAGACGATGTTTGGAAAAATACCGAAGCATTTTTTAACGAACGTGATCCATCGCAAGTAGAAAAGGCACTCAAGAATCCCAAACACAAGATGGCGTTAATCTTCCGTTGGTATTTAGGCCTTTCATCTCGTTGGGCCAATGCCGGTGTTGAAGATCGACAGGTTGATTATCAGGTCTGGTGCGGACCGGCCATGGGTGCTTTTAATGAATGGACTCGTGGTTCTTTTTTAGCAGAAGCAAAAAACAGGGACGCAGTGACGGTTGCGATGAATATTTTATTTGGTGCAGCAGTGTTAAACCGAATACATGTTATGCAAAAACAGGGCGTCCAACTGCCTGTTGAATTAACACATTACGAACCTTTGTCATTAAAAGAAATAAACACTTATATTAAAAATTAAATGATGCTTTATAGATTAAAAGAAATGCTGAGTGCCGCTAAAAATAGTAGTTTTTTAGTGAGTGCAAGAAGGCACCGCACGGAGAACCGCAGTGTATAAACAATACATGAGGATTCGAGTACGGAGCCTACACAGCAATCGCGAAAAAAATGCATTTTTAGAGGTGCTCAGATGAAGCCGTTGGCAATAGTGGGTATCGGATGTCTTTTCCCCAAGGCAGACAATTCCAATGAATACTGGACAAACATTCGTGAAGGTGTGGATGCCATAACGGACATACCGGAAACACATTGGAAGGTGTCCGATTATTTTAACGATGATAAATCTGTGCCGGACATGACTTATGCCAAGCGTGGAGGTTTTATCAATGCGCAGGATTTTAATCCTTTGTTATACGGGTTAAGTCCAAACAATATAGAAGCAACAGATACAACCCAGTTGCTCGGTATGTTTGTCGCAAGACAGGCCTTGTTGGATGCCGGTTATTCAACCGGAAAAGAGTCAGGTGATGGGCGTGAATTCGATCGTGATCGTACCAGTGTCGTGTTGGGCGTTACCGGAACGTTGGAATTGGTTATTCCTTTGGGTGCAAGACTCGGTCATCCGATCTGGCGCAAGGCTTTAAAAGATGCCGGGGTTGATCCGGAAACGACTGAAGATGTGGTGCAGCGTATCTCTGAAGGTTATGTGCCCTGGCAGGAAAATTCATTCCCCGGTTTATTAGGTAATGTGGCTGCGGGTCGTATTGCCAATCGTTTTGATCTGGGTGGAACGAATTGCGTTGTTGATGCTGCTTGTGCCAGTTCCTTGAGTGCAATTCATTTAGCTGCATTGGAATTGAGTGCGGGTCGTGTAGACATGGCCATTACCGGTGGCATGGATACCTTTAACGATATTTTTATGTACATGTGTTTTAGCAAGACACCGGCTTTATCTCCAACAGGTAATAGTCGTCCCTTTGCAAAGGAAGGGGATGGAACAATACTGGGTGAAGGTCTGGGTGCGGTTATCTTAAAGCGCCTGGACGATGCCAAACGTGATGGCGACAAGATCTATGCGGTATTAAAAGGAATAGGTTCCTCTTCTGATGGTCGTGGTAACGCGATCTATGCACCAAGTTCAGATGGTCAAACAAAAGCGTTATGGAATGCTTATAAAGAAGCCGATGTTACTCCACGAAGTATTGAACTGGTGGAAGCCCATGGCACAGGGACTTCAGTGGGTGA
>JBNLAL010000278.1:0-2837 GCA_050302115.1 Gammaproteobacteria bacterium
CTTGTGCCACCATGGTGCCGCGTTATACCACTTATCATAATAATCGAGCTCTACCATATACACGCCAAGTAAAAAAAGCCCGATAATCAATAACGCCATTAACCAGTGCAACAGGATAGCCACCAGTCCATAACTGTTTTCTGTATTCCTGAAATTCATCCCTAAAATATCTTATTAATATTAATCTTCGACATCTGACCAGACAGAAAATTCATTACCACTGGGCTCAGCAAAATGAAAGCGTCGGCCACCGGGAAAAGAATAAATGGGCTGCAGGATCACACCACCCGCTGCCTCTACCTTTGCCTGTGTTTGATTCAGGTCTTCACTATAAAAAACAATCAAGGCACTGCCGTTTTTTGTCGAGGCTGAAAGATCAGCGCGAAAAAAACCGCCATCAATGCCTTCATCGGAAAAGGCAGTGTAGTCCGGTCCGTAGTCTACAAACGACCAGCCGAATGCTTTCGTAAAGAAATTCCTGGTCGCTTCAATATCCTTTGCCGGAAATTCAACGTAATTAATCTTTTCATGTTGCTTCATAATTATTAATCCCTTAAAAAAATAAAACTAATGTTCCCCGGTTAAAGGGACAAATGCGACTGGTAATATATCACGTTGCTTTATCTTTCCATCAACACCTTTACTTAACACCCTTAACGACTGGTTCCATTGTCCTTCACCAACTGGAATTACTAAACGTCCGCCTGGTTTTAATTGTTCGACCAACTGTTCCGGAATATGTTGTGCTGCTGCTGTAACAATAATGGCATCAAACGGTGCATGTTCCGGCCAACCATGATAACCATCACCAATCTTCATCGTGATATTGTTATAACCCAATCGATGCAGAAGTGCCTCAGCTTCCCTTCCCAATGGTGCAATAATTTCTATACTGTAAACACGTTTAACAATCTCGGCCAGGATAGCGGCCTGATAACCGGAACCGGTTCCAACTTCCAGTACCACTGAATTGGAAGTTACGTTTAACAGGTCTGTCATCAACGCCACGATATAAGGTTGGGAAATTGTCTGGTCATGATCAATCGGCAATGCCGTATTCGCATAAGCCTCAAACTGGAAACCGGGAGCAATAAACTCATGCCGCGGCACCTTCTTCAACGCTGCCGCAACCTGCGGATCCAATGACGAACGTCCGGTAAACGATTCCGTCACTGACATCATCTGTTGGACTTCCTTAACCATCAAGTCACGTTGTTCTTCATAAGATTCTGCTGCAAACACATTCACTCCTGCAATAAGATAAAACAACACGCTTATGTGTTTAATATTAGTGAATCTCATGAATAAAACCCAAACCCGATTCTAAAAAGACGCTGTACGTTTAAATAATTCAGCAAGTGGAATGAAACAGGCCGGCGACGGCGATACCCTTCTCGATTAGTTTATTGTAAAGCTCCGAGGCATTCCGGGTTTCCAGAATACGAAAAGGGATTCCCTCTTCTTCGAGAAAATCTTTTGCTTCCTGACTGGTTTGTAAGGCCAGGAACATCCCTCGCGACAATATCAATTCTTCCGCACCATGATCGATGAGCTCCTTGATATCGATAATCTGAATACCGGGAACATGATGTGTATTCGTTTCCGCCCAATCCCACTCACATCCACCACCCGGCCACAGCTTAAAATCCTTGCCCACGCCAATTTGTTCTATCTCCATCTTGCCCCAGGAGATATCCGTAATGCGTGGCGATTGTTCAGTCGAAAGCTTCATGCCTTAAGTATAGACCCTGCTAAAGCAAGATCACCAAAGTCGGGAAAAACAGACACTCCGCCTGCATAAATAAAATGCGGGATTATAATAAACAGCGCTTATACTTTTTTGATTGAGCGAATAATCCTTATGAATGAAACCAGGATCCTGGCTTCGATGATGTATTTCCAAATATCAGTAACAATACTCTGTTCAAGTCCCGCAAAAAAAACTCCCGCATGCGGGAGTTTTTATAATCACCAAATAGAATGAGTCTACATTATACTGTTTCTAACCTTGCCCCAGTATCTCGGCTAAATCTTCAACACGACGTATCTCGAACGCACCACCTTTTTTCAAACCAGGATGATTGGACAATAATGCAACAGCTTGATCCATGTCATCGACATCAAGCGTGATAACAGGAATCAGTACTTCTTTAGAATTAGTCGCCGAACCCTTTTTAGCTTCAACTTTACCATCCACACTACTGACAGTCTTGGCGTAAAGCGGGCTCTGTAATAATTCAAAATCTACAATTTGATCGCCTGCATCCCTACCAAAGGCACGACACTCTTCGATAAATGCACCTACTTCATCCAAAGGCATTTTATCAAACGTTTCTTCGTCAAAGTAACCAAGACAAATAAATTTCATGATTTTTCCCCTGTGCTGTGTATGGCCTTGCGGTTATTTTCAGGTATTTCTTGTCTCTGTCGCCAAAGTAGCAAAATCAGCATGGGGATTCAATGACAAGCGACCTGCCACAGCTTGAAATCCTTAGCCATGCCAATATTTTTAATCCTTATCATGCCCGGAAGATATATAGCATAGTCGACAATAGCGTTTACACTTCATTTGTCGAGGGCAGCATAGATCAAGCAACACCCGGCTTTTGATTAATGTTCGTGATAAAACCGTTTTGATTTTATAATCTATGACATCATGTCCAGCATAGAAACCATACCTTTAATCAATCTGGCCTATACGTTTATCCCGGTCGTTATCGTGATTGGTATTTTTTTTAAATGGTCGTTGAATGCCAGCAATGTCATCTATGCCATGAGCCGCATGCTGGCCCAGTTGTTAATCATCGGTTACTTTCTGGTTTATATCTTTGAAACAA
>JBNLAL010000279.1:0-2828 GCA_050302115.1 Gammaproteobacteria bacterium
CACCGGCTCGAATCGAGGCTGACATTTTTGAACTGGAAGTCGACGGTGAATTACCCGTTGATTTAAATGGCGCGTTTTACCGACTGGCGCCGGATCCCCAATTCCCACCACGCTTAGGTGACGATATTGTGCTGAGTGGTGATGGCATGATGAGCATGTTTCGTTTTGAAAACGGACACATAGATTATAAAAGCCGCTATGTTAAGACCGAACGGTTTCTTATGGAACGTTCAGCACGTCGTGCCTTATT
This sequence comes from Gammaproteobacteria bacterium, assembly GCA_050302115.1. Classification (GTDB taxonomy): domain Bacteria; phylum Pseudomonadota; class Gammaproteobacteria; order Eutrophobiales; family Eutrophobiaceae; genus JBNLAL01. The sequence continues at coordinate 251 of JBNLAL010000279.1, forward strand.
CGGTGCATACCGTAATCCTTATACTGATGAGCATAGTGTCAGGGGTGTCTCCAGAGGTGTGGCAAACACTACACCCATCTGGCATGGCGGAAAGTTACTTGCTTTAAAAGAAGATTCATTACCGGTGGTAATGGATCCGGCAACACTGGAAACTATAGGCCGATATGATTACGACGGTCGGGTCAAAAGCAAGACCCTGACAGCCCATCCAAAGATTGATCCGGTTACCGGGGACATGTATACCTTTGGTTATGCTGCCAAGGGCGAGACAACAAAGGATGTTGCTTTTTATATTATCGATGCAACAGGTAAAGTTATAAGGGAAGAATGGTTTGAAGCCCCTTATGCTGCTGAAGTGCATGATTTTGTTGTTACACAGGAACATGTGATCTTTCCACTTTTCCCGACGACAAGTGATCTGGAACGGATCAAGGCTGGTGGCCCACACTGGCAATGGGATCCGACACTTCCTACTTATGTCGGTATCTTTCCGTTAAGTGGCACCGTTCAAGATATGAAATGGTATGAAGCGCCAGCTAGAAAGGGTTACCATTTCTTTAACGCCTATACTGAAGGCAACAAGGTTATTGTCGATGGCACCATTGCCGATGCCGAGTTGTTTCCTTTTTTCTATGCTGATCCGGAGAAAAACTTTGACCCGACCAAAGCTGCCCCGTTAATCCGGCGTTGGACATTTGATCTCGATTCAAACAGCAATGAATTTAAGGAAGAAGTGTTATCAGATCAATATGCAGAGTTTCCACGTGTCGATGAACGTTACATGACCCAGACTTATAGATACGGTTATGTTATTGCTAACGATCCCTCGCGTGACTTTACCGGTGGTGGCATATTTGGTCCGGCATTTAATACGGTTACATGTTATGACTTTGAGTCAAATCAATCTTCTTCTTATGCACTTGATGATAAATCAGTTGCTCAGGAACCGGTATTCGTTCCACGTTATCCTGACTCTCCTGAAGGTGATGGTTATTTGATCGTCCTGATTGCTCGTTACGATACGATGTTAAATGATTTGCTGGTGCTGGATGCAATGGACCTGGAGATTGGTCCTATTGCAACCATTCATTTGCCGATTCGTTTACGACTCGGTGTCCATGTCAACTGGGCACCAGCGCATATATTGGAACAATACGACAAATTTTAATTCAGTTTTAAATTAAGATATTAAATGAATAGACGTGATTTTATTTGCACATCGGCTGGAACCGTATTATTTGGTTCACTAGCTTCGTTTAATAGTAATGCGATCACGATTTTAAAACCTGACACATCAATTGCCGATTACCATTTTTTTGATGAACGTTTTTTAAAAGCTGCACAACATCTTAAGTCATTAGCATCAAAAAAGAACGTTGCGGTTCGAGGTGATGTCACACAGCTATGGATGAGTGACTTTAAAACGCATTGCCAACAAAGGGCTTTGTTACTCACAGGTGTTACGACGGAATCATTCTACTTTTGTTTTAATATCATGCTTCAATCATATGTCGATGTTGAGACTTCCGTTAAACGGCTCGATCAGGATTTATATGCCTGGACCATGCAGACCCATCACATTAACAAAACATAGGAATCACTAATTAATGAATACACCGTTACCTCCAGGTGTTAAGCGCGAAACCATGGACGAAGCCTTGTCCCGGTTTCGCAAGATCGTGGGTAAAGACTGGGTTTTTACAGAAGCTGAAACATCCAGTTATGAAGATCCTTACACTACGACGAATAATGAAAACGAATACAAACCTTATGCAGCCGTCGCACCAAAAACGACAGAAGAAGTTCAGGATATCGTTCAGGTTGCTAATCAACTAAGTATTCCATTATGGCCCGTTTCCAAGGGTAAGAACTTTGCCTATGGTGGTGCGGCGCCGGTAATGTCGGGAACCGTTGTACTCGATATGAACCGGATGAATCGTATTCTTGAGGTTAATGAAGAATTTGGTTATGCCCTGGTTGAACCCGGTGTCAGCTACTTTGATCTTTATGAATACATTCAAAGTAAAGGATTGAAGTTATGGCTGGATGTACCTGATCCCGGTTGGGGAAGTGTCGTCGGTAATGCACTGGATCACGGTGTTGGTTATACCCCGTATGGCGATCATTTAATGATGCAGTGTGGCATGGAGGTCGTTTTACCTACCGGTGAACTCATCCGCACCGGAATGGGATCGATGCCGGGCAATAATACCTGGCAGTTGTTCAAATATGGTTTTGGTCCTTATGTTGATGGCATGTTTTCGCAATCCAATTTCGGCATTGTTACGAAGATGGGTATCTGGCTTATGCCTGAACCACCGGGTTATCAGCCTTATATGATCAGCTTCGAGCGTGAAGAAGACATTGAGCAGGCCATGGATATCATTCGTCCATTGAAAGTGAATATGGTTATCCAGAATGCCGCGACAGTTCGCAGTCTGGTATTAGATGCATCCATCCATGCGACCAAAAGTAAATACTATTCAGGTAAAGGTCCGATTCCGCCAAGTGTGGCAAAGAAAATCATGGCCGATCAACAAATCGGTATGTGGAATTTTTGTGGCGCACTCTATGGACC
>JBNLAL010000280.1:0-2823 GCA_050302115.1 Gammaproteobacteria bacterium
AATTAGTCAGAAAACCACGTAAACGGCAACGAGTGAAAAGTAATGTGCCGGCGTTAGAGGCATGCCCACAAAAAAGAGGGGTGTGTACCCGTGTTTATACCACAACACCAAAGAAACCAAACTCTGCATTACGTAAGGTAGCTCGTGTAAGACTAACCAATGGACAGGAAGTAACTACTTACATTGGTGGTGAAGGCCATAATTTACAGGAACACTCTGTGATTTTGATCAGGGGTGGTCGTGTAAAGGATTTACCTGGTGTCCGCTATCACACAGTGCGCGGTACGCTGGATACATCGGGGGTTAATGACCGACGTCAAGGGCGTTCGAAATACGGTGCCAAACGTCCGAAGTCTTAATCCGATACATATATATAAGTATTAAACACAGGAATAGCTTGAACCATGTCTAGAAGACACGTAGCAGAAAGAAAAGAAATTCTGCCAGACCCAAAATACGGCGATAAAGTGTTGGCTAAATTTATCAACATCATAATGCGTAGTGGCAAAAAATCTATCGCTGAGAAGATTGTTTATGGTGCGCTTAACGAAATAAGTGGCAAGGGTAACCCGGAACCACTGGAAGTTTTCAATAAGGCACTTGAAAACGTTCGTCCATTGGTTGAAGTGAAGTCACGACGTGTTGGTGGTGCGACTTATCAAATTCCTGTCGAAATCAGAACTGATCGCAGTATTACTCTTGCAATGCGATGGGTAGTTGATGCTGCGAAAAATCGTGGTGAAAAAGATATGGGTTTACGCCTGGCTGGTGAACTTCTTGATGCCTCTGAAAATCGCGGTACCGCAATCAAGAAGCGTGAAGATACGCACCGAATGGCTGAAGCGAACAAAGCATTCTCACATTACCGCTGGTAATAAAATAATTATTATTAAGAACGCATCATGGCACGTAATACACCAATCGAACGCTACCGCAATATCGGAATTATGGCGCATATTGATGCAGGTAAAACCACCACTACCGAGCGCGTTCTATTTTATACCGGTGTATCTCACAAAATTGGTGAGGTTCATGATGGTGCAGCAGTTATGGACTGGATGGAGCAGGAGCAGGAACGTGGTATTACCATTACCTCAGCTGCAACAACCTGTTTTTGGCAAGGCACTGCAACACAATTTCCCCAACATAGAATCAATATCATAGATACTCCAGGGCATGTTGACTTTACGATTGAAGTCGAGCGCTCTCTAAGAGTATTAGATGGTGCCTGTGCTGTTTTTTGTGCAGTCGGTGGTGTTGAACCGCAGTCTGAAACAGTATGGCGTCAGGCAAACAAATATCACGTCCCACGTATGGCTTTTGTGAATAAGATGGATCGTGCAGGTGCGAATTTCTTACGTGTCGTGGAGCAGATTCGTACGCGTTTGGGCAGCAATCCAGTTCCCGTTCAATTACCTATTGGTGCGGAAGATAAGTTTGAAGGTGTTATCGACCTGGTGAAAATGAAGGCAATCTACTGGGAAGAAGAAAATATGGGAATCAAGTTTGAAGAAAAAGAGATTCCTGAGTCCTTACAAGCAGAAGCACAACAATTACATGACGCTATGGTTGAGAGTGCCGCAGAAGCCAGCGAAGAGTTAATGGAAGCTTATCTCGAAAAAAGTGAATTGACTGAAGAACAAATTAAACAAGGTATTCGCATAAGAACCTTGTCTAATGAAATCGTCCCTGTTTTGTGTGGTTCAGCTTTCAAGAATAAAGGCGTGCAAACTATGCTGGATGCGGTTATTGATTACATGCCTTCCCCGATTGACGTGCCTGCTATCAAAGGTATTCTCGATGACAAAGACGAGTCAGAAGGTGAACGACATCCCACCGATGAGGATCCATTCTCAGCGCTAGCTTTTAAGATCGCGACTGACCCTTTTGTTGGTACCCTGACTTTCTTCCGTGTTTATTCCGGTGTTTTAAATTCGGGCGATACCTTATTTAATCCGGTCAAGTCGAAAAAAGAACGTATTGGTCGACTACTGCAGATGCACGCCAACAGTCGTGAAGAAATTAAAGAAGTCCGTGCAGGTGATATTGCTGCTGCTGTTGGTCTGAAAGATGTTACTACGGGTGACACACTGTGTGATCCCAATCAGGTTATTACATTAGAGCGTATGGAGTTTCCGGAACCGGTCATCTCTGTCGCGGTTGAGCCAAAGACCAAGGCCGATCAGGAAAAAATGGGCATGGCCTTAAGCAAATTGGCTCAGGAAGATCCTTCTTTCCGTGTCCATACCGATGAAGAATCAGGTCAAACCATCATTTCCGGTATGGGTGAGCTACATCTTGAAATCATCGTTGATCGTTTGAAGCGTGAATTTAAAGTGGAAGCCAATGTGGGCAAGCCTCAAGTGGCATATCGTGAAACAATCCGTGCCACACTGGAAAAGGCTGAAGGTAAGTTTGTTCGCCAATCCGGTGGTCGTGGTCAATATGGTCATGTCGTTTTTAAGATTGAACCCAAACCTGCTGGTGAAGGGTTTGAGTTTGTGAACGAAATTGTCGGCGGTGTTGTACCAAAAGAATATATTCCTGCCATTGAAAAGGGTGTCGTTGAACAGATGGAAAACGGCATCATTGCAGGCTATCCCGTGGTCGATGTGAAGGTCACTTTATACGATGGTTCGTATCATGATGTTGACTCCAGCGAAATGGCGTTTAAAATCGCCGGCTCGATGGGATTCAAGGAAGGTGCCAGTAAGGCAAAACCGGTGTTATTAGAGCCGGTCATGAAGGTCGAAATTGTTACACCAGAAGAATACATGGGCACTGTGAACGGTGACCTGAATCGTCGTCGAGGCATTTTACAGG
>JBNLAL010000281.1:0-2811 GCA_050302115.1 Gammaproteobacteria bacterium
AACACCAAGAATAAATGCAAACGCAGTCATTAATATGGGACGTAAACGAATTTGCGCCGCTTCAATAGATGCTTCAATATGGCCTTTACCTTCATCTTCACGTTGTTTGGCAAACTCTACCATCAAGATTGCGTTCTTGCTGGCAAGACCAATTAATACGACAAAGCCGATTTGCGTCAGGATGTTGTTATCCATACCTCTCAACCAGACACCCGTTAATGCAAACAAAATACATAATGGAACGATTAATATAATGGTGATGGGTAATGTCCAGCTTTCGTATTGTGCCGAGAGTAACAGGAAGACAAACAAAACACTTAAAGGAAATATTAATATGCCAACATTGCCGCCAAGTTTTTCCTGTAAGGCGATTTCAGTCCATTCATAACTGATGCCCGCAGGTAAAAATTGTTTAGCCAGTTTTTCCATTTCAATTAACGCTTCACCGGTGCTGACACCGGGTATGCCACTACCTTGTAATTCTGCTGCAGGATAAAGGTTGTACCTTACGATTCGATCAGCACCTTGTGTCTGTTTTATCTTGACGATTGAACCCAGGGGAACCATTTCGCCATCGCTGTTCTCTGCACGTAAGCGCATGATGTCATCAGGCTCAAGGCGATAGGGCGCATCAGCCTGGGCAATAACCTGGTAGGTTTTACCAAACATATTAAAGTCATTGACATAAAGTGAACCCAGATAGATCTGTAGTGTTTCAAACACATTTTCTACAGGTACGTTTAACATCTCGGCACGTGTACGATCGATATCCAGATAGTATTGTGGTGTACTTGAATCAATCGTACTGAACACTTGAGTTAGTTTCGGGTTTTGGTTAGCGGGTATAGCAAGCCCCCAGGTTGCTGCTTCGAGTGCAGGCAAGCCAAGGCCACCACGGTCCTGAATGATCATTTTGAAACCACCGCCATGACCCATGCCACGTACAGGGGGAGGATCGACAACGTAAAAAGCTGCGTCCTGAATTGTGTTTAATGCACCATAGAGCTGCCCGACAATTTCATGGGCTGATTGATGTTCACCTCTTTCATCAAAGGGTTTTAATAAAATAAACATGGCTGCCGAATTGCTGGCTGTTGTAAAAGTGGCCGCCGAAAAACCGGCAATGGCAACGATGTTGGTCACTCCCGGGTTTTGTTGTGCTATTGCTGTTGCTTTTTGAACGACTTCATCTGTTCGTTCCAGTGATGCACCTTTTGGCAATTCAACAACTGTTATTAAATAGCCCTGGTCCTGTTGCGGTATAAAACCACCAGGTACTTTTTGAAACATGTAATAGGTGCAGGTAAGCAATATAACAAACACACACATCATAACGACAGGTCGGCGGACAAGTACGCAAATTATTTTTCCGTATCTGTTTTTACCTTTTTCAAACAGATAATTAAATATACGGAATAAGAAATTTGGTTTATGGGTTTCTTTATCGCCATTGTGGATATGCTTTGGCGCGCGTAATAATATTCTTCCGAGGGCCGGACTCAGTGTTAGTGAATTAAATGCAGATATAACAGTGGCAACAGAGATGGTTAAAGCGAACTGTTTAAAGAATGCGCCGGGTATACCACCCAAAAATGCCGTTGGTATAAATACAGCCACTAAAACCAGTGCCATGGAAATTAATGCACTACCGACTTCCGTCATTGTTATTCTGGCAGCGTCTCTGGGTAGCATGCCTTTTTCAAGGTTACGTTGAATATCTTCAACGACAACGATCGCATCATCAACAACAACACCGATGGCAAGGACTAATCCAAATAATGACAGGTTATTAAGTGAATAACCCAGGGCTGACATGACAGCAAATGTGCCGATCAGTGAAACAGGTATGGCAATAATCGGTATGACCGCTGCACGCCATGACTGGAGGAAAGCAATAATTACCAGAACAACAAGAAGAATTGCCTCAAAGATGGTGACATAAACCTTGTTAATGGACTGTGCAATATATTCAGTCGGGTTATATACGATGCGGTATTCAATACCGGGTGGAAATGATTTGGACAGTTTATCCATCGTACTGATGATTTGGTCAGCAGTTTCAAGTGCATTACTGCCGGGCCGTTGGAAAATACCCATGGCAACGGCATTCTTACCATTCAGATAACTATTTCTGACATAATCACGTCCGCCAATTTCAATACGTGCGATGTCTTTTAGTCGGGTTAACCTGCCATCTTTACCCCGTTTAACGATGACATTTTTGAATTGGTCCGCGTTTATGAATCGACCCTGTGCAGTAAGCGTATACTGAAAGGCATTGTCCAGTGGCATAGGTGGTTGCCCGAGTTTACCTCCGGCAACCTGCACGTTTTGTGCACGTAAGGCATTAACAACTTCAGAGGTGGACAACTGAAATGCCGTCATCCGTTCCGGATTAAGCCAGATTCGCATACTGTATTCACGTGCACCAAAGACGACAAGATCACCCACGCCATCAATACGGGCCAGTTCATCGCGGATCTGCAATAAAGCGTAATTACTGATGTAAAGATCATCCACACTGTTATCGGGGGATAACAAATGAACTACCATCATCAGGTCCGGTGAACTTTTTTGCGCAATGATACCAAGCCGTCTGACTTCTTCAGGTAGTTTGGGTTCTGCCTTCGCGATTCTGTTTTGTACCAATACTTGCGCTATATCGAGATCAGTACCTTGCTCAAACGTCACCGTAATCGACATTGCACCATCACTGGTTGATTGCGACGTCATGTACAACATGTTTTCGATACCATTTATCTCCTGTTCAATTGGAGTAGCAACAGTATCGGCAATAACCTGTGGGGAAGC
>JBNLAL010000282.1:0-2806 GCA_050302115.1 Gammaproteobacteria bacterium
ATGTGCCCTTCACGATTGCAGATGCTACGACCCTTACTGAAGCGGGTTACGTTGGCGAGGACGTTGAAAACATTATTCAAAAGTTGCTGCAAAAATGTGATTACGATGTAGAAAAGGCGCAAACCGGTATTGTTTATATTGATGAAATCGACAAGATTTCACGTAAATCCGATAACCCATCGATTACCAGAGATGTTTCCGGTGAAGGTGTACAACAGGCCTTATTAAAATTGATTGAAGGTACTGTTGCTTCTGTTCCACCACAAGGTGGCCGCAAACATCCACAGCAGGAATTTTTACAGGTTAACACGGCAAATATCTTGTTCATTTGTGGTGGTGCTTTTGCTGGCCTGGACCGAATAATTCGCGAACGTTCTGAAAAAGGCGGTATTGGTTTTTCTGCTGAAGTAAAGAGTAAGGATGATCGCAAGAGTGTCGGTGAAGTTCTGCACACAGTAGAACCGGAAGATTTGATTAAATATGGGTTGATACCTGAGTTTGTGGGTAGACTTCCTGTTGCAGCTACTTTGGATGAACTGGATGAAGAACAACTGGTTCAGATTCTACTAGAGCCGAAGAACGCGATTACCAAACAATATACCCGTTTATTTGAAATGGAAGGTTGTGAGCTTGAGTTTCGTGAAGACGCTTTACGGGCTGTTGCGAAAAAGTCCATGGAAAGAAAGACTGGTGCACGTGGTTTGCGGTCTATTATGGAAAATGTGTTGTTGGATACGATGTACGATTTACCTTCAATGGAAGACATTACCAAGGTTGTCATAGATGAAGGTGTGATAAACGGTGAATCTGAACCTTTAATGATCTACGAAGGTTCAGAAATGTCCAAAGCAGCATCGGATTGATCTATTTTCTCCGTTATTCCTGCCTTTTGATTTGCTGAACAGCATTATCTTAAGTATGCCATTGAAAAATGGCATTGTAGCTACAATATACATAAAGACTATAGAAAGTCCTGATAATACAGATTATTTTAAAATTAAAAGGTCCATATGACTCAAGAAACTGAAACATATCCAGTCCTGCCGCTCCGAGATGTAGTGGTTTATCCACACATGGTGATTCCGCTTTTTGTCGGGCGTGAAAAATCGATTAAGGCACTCGACAAGGCGATGGAAGGCAATAAACAAATCTTACTTGTCGCGCAAAAAAGTGCTGCGGAAGATGACCCTGGTCAGGATCAGACCTATGACGTAGGTACGTTGGCCAATATTCTGCAATTGCTTAAATTACCGGATGGCACGATCAAGGTATTGGTTGAAGGGACTTCTCGAGCAAGCATTAATAACTACCTTGAGTCCGAAGGAATGTTTGTAGCGGAAGTGGAATTGCTTGAGCCCAGTGTCGTCGATGAGCAGGAAATGGATGTGCATGCCCGTTCGGCCATGAATCAGTTTGAACAATACGTTAAGTTAAATAAAAAAGTACCACCTGAAATTATTTCCTCTCTTGCAAGTATTGATGATGCCAGTCGCCTGGCAGATACCATTGCGGCGCATATGTCGATCAAACTGGAAGAAAAACAGCGTGTTCTTGAAATTATCGATGTAAAGGAAAGACTCGAACATTTAATCCACTTAATGGAATCAGAGATTGATCTGCTTCAGGTTGAAAAGCGTATCCGTGGTCGCGTTAAATCGCAGATGGAAAAGAGTCAGCGAGAGTACTACCTGAACGAACAAATGAAGGCAATCCAGAAAGAACTGGGTGAGATGGAAGATGTTCCAAACGAGATCGATGATCTTGCAGACAAGATTGAAAAAGCAGGCATGCACAAAGAGGCTAAAGAGAAGGCCGAGTCGGAACTGAATAAACTCAAGATGATGTCGCCGATGTCAGCAGAAGCAACCGTTGTACGCAATTATATTGATTGGTTGGTTGGAGTTCCGTGGAAAAAACGTAGCAAGGTTTCAGACGATATTACCAAGGCAGAGGGCGTCCTGGAAGAAGATCACTATGGTCTGGAAAAAGTGAAAGAACGTATTCTTGAATACCTGGCTGTTCAGCAACGTGTTAAGAAGATGAAAGGTCCTATCCTTTGTCTGGTTGGCCCTCCTGGCGTGGGTAAAACTTCACTGGGGCGTTCAATTGCACGTGCAACCAATCGTAAATTTGTTCGAATGTCGTTGGGTGGTGTACGTGATGAGGCCGAGATTCGTGGTCATAGAAGAACTTATATTGGTTCTATGCCAGGCAAAATTATTCAAGGCATGTCCAAGATAGGTAAGAAAAATCCACTCTTCTTACTCGATGAAATTGACAAGATGGCCATGGATTTTCGTGGTGATCCGGCTTCGGCATTACTGGAAGTCCTGGATCCGGAACAAAATAATACATTTAACGACCATTATCTTGAAGTTGATTATGACCTTTCCGAAGTCATGTTTGTGACAACGGCAAATAGTTTGAACATCCCGGCACCGTTACTGGATCGAATGGAAGTTATTCGTCTTTCCGGTTATACCGAAGATGAAAAGGTGAATATTGCGAAAAAATATTTAATTCCAAAACAGCTCGAAAGAAATGGTTTAAAACCGGAAGAAATCAGTATTCGTGATAGTGTTATCAGAGACATTATACGTTACTACACAAGAGAGGCTGGCGTTCGAAACCTGGATCGTGAGATAGCAAATATCTGTCGAAAAGTAGTTAAGCAAATATTGCTTAAACCGACGGATAAAAAAGTGGTTGTCACATCCAAAAAACTTGAATCGTTATTGGGTGTTAAACGTTACCGTTACGGTAAGGCAGAAGAAGAAAATCGTATTGGACAAGTCACAGGGTTGGC
>JBNLAL010000283.1:0-2801 GCA_050302115.1 Gammaproteobacteria bacterium
TGGTGTGCTTGAACGCTCTGCCGATGATGCCGTACACACCGACCTGGAGCCGCTGATTTCGTCGGCTGTCGAGAAAATCGCCGAGCAACTCCAGAACGTCCAGGCGGCTGCTCCTGAATTCGAAGGCCTTGCCGCAGCAGCAGCAGAAGGTGACCGTTCCGAGAACGCGGAATATATTTATCGTAAAAAGCAATTACGCGAAATTGACTCACGTATTGGTTATCTACAGCGACGTATGCCGAAATTAACTATTGTGAAAGAAGTCGAAGATCGAAAACGTATCTTCTTTGGGGCCTGGGTAACACTGGAAGATGGAGCTGGACGGGAAAGTATTCATCGAATTGTTGGTGCAGATGAATTCGACCAGCATGAACAATATATAACGGTTGATTCACCTTTGGCAAAGACATTGTTGGGTAAGACGCTGGATGATGAAATCAGTCTTGAACGGCAAGGAGAGAAAAAAAACTACTTTATTGTAAATATCGAATACAAAAACAATTAGTCTTTATTGTGTTTAACCAAACGACTCAATATGTCCATCAGGCTATCTTCGTGTTTTTCACCTGACTCTTCGGTTTCAATAATTTTTTGTAAACCTAAATAATCTATTTTGCCGGTACCCAATACAGGGATCTTGTGCATGACCAATACTTTTTTGGGTATAATCAGTTCACCCATTTGATTTGCCCTGGCGATTTCCTGTAATTCTTTACGGCTTGCCTCTTTATGTTCTGTTACCAAAATAATTTTCTCACCTTTACGTTCATCAGGAATACTGACTGCAGCATGTGGAATATTTGGCCAGGCAAGCGAGGCCAATTCTTCTGCAGAAGATAGAGAAACCATTTCACCGCCAATTTTGGCAAAACGTTTTGCTCTGCCGAGTATTGAAATATAACCTTCATGATCGATATCGGCGATATCTCCAGTGTCATACCAGCCGGCACCGCGTTCGGTAGATGGCGGTTGAATCAAGCCGGGTTTATTACTTAATAAATAACCTAACATGACGTTAGGTCCCTTAACGACTAAATGTCCTCCTTGTTCAATGCCCTCTACAGGTTTTATATAACACTCCATGCCTGGCATGATGCGTCCAACGGTTCCTCTTTTATTTTGCATTTTGTTGTTTACCGAGAGAACCGGACTGGTTTCGGTAACACCATATCCTTGCAAAATGCGATGCCCGTATTTGTCAGACCATAATCGCATCGTATCTTCGTGTAACTTTTCGGCTCCTGCGACAACATATTTTAGAGAAATAAAATCGAATGGATGCGCATAACGTGAATACCCCTTTAAAAAAGTATTGGTGCTATAAAGGATTGTCGCACCAACTTCGTAAATCAATTCCGGGATGATTCGGTAGTGTAGAGGAGTTGGGTAGAGAAAAACTTTACAACCACCAAAGACAGACATAAGAAAACCGGCATTTAGCCCAAATGAATGAAACAAGGGTAAACAGCAAAACGTTATATCTGATGAAGTAAAATGAATATGGCAACGTACTTGTGCATTATTTGCTATCAGGTTTTTATGTGATAGTACAACACCTTTAGGTTGTCCCTCTGAACCAGAAGTGAAAAGAATTACTGCTGGAGAATCCGGATTGGTATTAATTTGCTGTCTACCATAATGCCATGAGGGGCTTAAACTTTTTAATAATGCGGCAATTTTAATAACCGGAGTGATTTTTTCTTTCAGGTCTTCAAGGTAAATAAGGTTATAGTTTTTTTCAAGTTCTGCAGACAGTTTGTCCAGTTTGGCATGTTCAATAAATTTCCGTGAGGTATAAATTGTTTTTATCTGTGCAGTTTCGCAGGCACGTTTAATCATTAATGTCCCCGCTGAGAAATTGAGCAGTGCCGGAACGCGTCCAATAAACTGTAAAGCAAAAAAAACAATGGGCATAGCATTAATGTTAGGTAACAGAATACCAATATGTTCGCTATCTGCAGTTTGTTTTTTGATTAGACTACCCAGCAACATGCTGCGTAAAATAAGTTGCTTATAATTTATTTTTTCTCTGGAATTGTCTTCCAGGAGAATTTTGTTTTTCCCGAAACGGTCTTTTGCTGCTACTAAACTTTGAAACAGGGTTTGATTCTGGTTTGCGCTGAAGTAAATCAATTTATACATTACATCCTGTAATTGTCTTGCTGCTGCCTTACGACGTTCATGTCCGATCAATTCATCATGGACCTCAATTTTTTCCGGAGGTAAGACTTTAATAGTAATTTTGGGAAACCAGAAAACATCACTACGTCCTTTCATGTAAGACATGCGGCTATATTGAGCACCGTCAATTGCAACAGGTAAGACAGAAGCATTACTTTTATCTGCAATCAAACCAGGGCCCTCGTAGATCTTCATCAAGGTTCCTGTAATAGTGATACGCCCTTCAGGAAAGATAACCGCTTTTTTATTCTGTTTGATGTATTTAATCATGGATTTGATCGCGAGTGGATTGATCGCATCCAGTTCATAGAGTTTTACAAAGTATAAGAATGGTTTAAAAAGTTTACGTGACGCTATCTCTGTATTAATAGCGAAGGTTGGTGTTTCCGGTAACCAGGCATAGAGTAAAATACCATCCAGTAGCGACGTGTGATTAGCAACGATCAGGACACGATCTCCTGCCCTGGCATAGTTTTCGAGTCCACTCACCTCAACGCGGTAAAGCAGACGTAATAATAAGCGTAAAAAAAATTTTGCCAGACGTACCATAACTACATTTTACGAGATTTTACCCTTAGGAGAACAGTACGCTAATTTTTCCGATATAGCGTATTAAATAA
>JBNLAL010000284.1:0-2797 GCA_050302115.1 Gammaproteobacteria bacterium
AGTGGGTGATGCCGTAGAAGCAACGGCCTTGAACGGTGTTTATAGTAAGGATAACGAAAACGAAACCTGGTGTGCAGTTGGTTCGGTAAAATCCATGATCGGTCATACCAAGGCCGCAGCCGGTGTAGCCGGTTTGATCAAAACGGCTATGGCGTTAAAACATAAAGTCTTGCCGCCGAGTATTAAAGTCGATGAACCCCTGGAGCTTATTAATCCAGGTAGTGCGCCTATCTATTTAAATACAATTAAACGTCCCTGGGTGAAGTCATTAGATACACCAAGACGTGCTGCATTGAGTTCATTTGGTTTTGGAGGCAGTAACTTTCATTGTGTACTGGAAGAAGCTAACGAAGACAAACAGCAAATAGATTGGGATGGACAGGTTTTAATCGTTGCCTTATCAGCAGAGAATAAGGACGAATTAATTAAACAGTTTCCTGATAATGCAACGCTTGAATCCTGGAATGAATTGCGTTTCTTTACTTATGATTCCTGTCAATCGTTTAAACCGGACGCAACACATCGCTTAACCATCGTTATTGATAAAACGAATGCTAACCCTGTTAAGTTGTTTACCGATATCAAAAAACAACTTAATGAAAAAGATGAAACAACATGGCAGATGCCCGGTGTTGTTTACAGTTCAGAAAAGAAAATTAACAAGATTGCTTTTGCCTTCCCGGGGCAGGGTTCTCAATACGTCGGCATGGGGCGTGATCTGGCTTGCCAGTTCCCGCAATTTTTTAATGTGCTTGAACAGGCGGATCATTCCTTCAGGCAGGCAACCGGTAAGGAAGGCTTGTCGGATGTGATTTATCCCATTCCTGTGTTTGCCGAGGCAGATCGTAAACAACAGGAAGAAACATTAAGACAAACGCAGAATGCACAACCTGCTATTGGTGCTGTCAGTCTGGGGGCATTAAATGTATTACGCGAATTTGGTGTTGAAGCCGATATTGCTGTCGGGCACAGTTATGGTGAATTAACGGCCTTGCATGCTGCAGGTTATTACGATGCTGAATCATTACATCATTTATCACGCATTCGTGGTGAATTGATGAATCAGGGAGAGGGTGATCGTGGTTCAATGCTGGCAGTGGTTGCGCCGTATGAACAGGTTCAGTCTTTATTAAAAGAGAATAATATTGATCTGGTGCTTGCCAATCATAATTCTCCAAACCAGGTAGTCTTGTCGGGTGCTACGGATCAAGTTGAAGCATTCTCGAAGTTAGCCAGGGCTGAAAAGATTCGAGCGATACGCTTACCAGTTGCTGCTGCATTTCATAGTTCATTTGTTGCTGATGCAGCTAAACCCTTTGCTGAAACCCTGACCAAGATCCAGTTACAGAAAAACAGCATGCCAGTTCTATCCAATACGACCAGTGAACCTTATCCGGATGGCAGGGACGGGATTAAAAAACTGTTAGCTGAACAGTTAGCCAACCCGGTACGTTTTGTTGAGCAAGTTGAACGACTTTATGCTGATGGTGTTGATACTTTCATAGAAGTGGGCCCTGGCAAAACATTAACGGGTCTGATCGGTTCGATTCTTTCGGATAAAGAAATTACTGCCATTGCTATCGATGCTTCAGTAGGTAAAAAACAGGGACAATATGATTTGGCACTGGTGCTAGCGACACTGGCGGCTAAAGGCTATCCACTGGCAATTAATAAATGGGATGAGGTCTGTTTAGAAATGGAACGCCCGGCTAAAGACGGAAAACCGGTCATGACTGTTTCGATAAGCGGTGCCAATGTCATGATGCCACGTGAACCTAGGCCACCACGACAACCTAAAGCTGTAATGAATAATATGAATCATCAAGATAATCCTGTGTCTGCAATAAACAGTCAGCAGAATTCAATAAATATGGATGAGAAAAAAAATAATGTTGTTCCTTCGAATGATCTGTTGCAGGCAACACAACAAAGTATATTAGCGTTACAAAAAATGCAGGAACAAACGGCACGCCTCCATCAGCAATATCTTGAAGGACAGGAAACGGCACAGAAAACTATTCAATCTTTACTTGAACAGCAGCAACGTTTAATGAGTGGTATGCCGCTAACTTCTACAACAGTACAACCAGTTGTTCAAAGCGTTACAACAGAACGGGAAACAAAGCCGGTTGTTAATCAAGTTGAGACTGAACCTAAACCGATCATCAAGGAAATAGAAGAAACAAAACAAAACAATGATGTTGATATTGATAATCTTTTATTAAAAGTAGTTTCAGAAAAAACAGGTTATCCGTTAGAGATGCTCAGTCTTGATATGAGTCTGGATACCGACCTGGGTATAGATTCCATCAAACGTGTAGAGATCCTTTCTGCATTACAGGAAAAACTACCCTGGTCTCCGGTGATTAAACCGGAAGAGCTGGGCACCTTTCAATTCTTGCAACATATTGTTGAATTTGTTGTTGCTGGACGGCCGGTTGCTAATAAGGCAATAGCACAGGAAGATCCAGGCACAGGAAAAGTGGATAGTAACTTTGAAAAGGTCTTACTTGATATTGTTGCTGAAAAGACCGGTTATCCAAATGAAATGTTAGAACTCGATATGAACCTGGATAGTGATCTGGGTATCGATTCCATTAAGCGTGTTGAAATTCTTTCTGCATTACAAGAAGCCATGCCGGAATTACCGACAGTCAGTCCGGATGAATTAAGCCAGTTACAAACCTTACGATCAATTACCGAGTTATTTGCATCGGAACAGCTTGTAGTGAATGCACAAGTTACCGAGGTGAAAGTTTCTTCCAATGTTGAAACTGATAATTTCTCAGCGACTTTA
>JBNLAL010000285.1:0-2783 GCA_050302115.1 Gammaproteobacteria bacterium
GGTCTGCTTTTTGCATCCTGTATACAAAAAGACAGGAGCGACTAATGAGCCTACAACCCGTAAATTCCGTTCAACGTAAGTTTGTTCGCATTGAATTTGATGCCCCCATTATCCTTGTGAGCAAAAACGGGGATAGGGAATGGCAATCCAAGTTACTGGATATCTCCCTGAATGGCGCCCTGATTGAAAGACCCGAAAACTGGACTGATGACAAGGGCGAATTATTCAATTTGCTAATTACTCTGCCTGATAGTGAAATCCAAATCGATATGGAAGTAGATGTCGCCCATATAAGTGATGAACATATTGGTTTTCACTGTGTACATATTGACCTGGAAAGCGCGACCAGTCTGAGACGTTTGGTCGAATTAAACCTGGGTGATGAAGATTTACTGGAACGCGAATTGACGCATATGTTGGATTAACTATTACTCATCAATTAGTTCAATAAAAGGAACAGGCTTGGCTATTCCAAAACCCTGTACAAAATCAACACCAATTTCTTCAAGTCGATTTAAAATATCATCGGATTCAACAAACTCGGCTATGGTTTTCTTGCCCATTACATGCCCGATATCATTTATAGATCTGACCATGGCACGATCAATATCATCAACAACGATATCTTTTACAAAGATGCCATCAATTTTAAGATAATCGACAGGTAAATTTTTTAAATATGCAAAAGAAGAAAAACCACTGCCAAAGTCATCCAGGGCAAATGCACAACCGAAATCTTTAATGCTTCGAATAAATTTTTCGGCTTCTACCAGATTACTTATCGCCGCAGTTTCAGTAATTTCAAAACAAATCTTCTCACAAGGTACATTGAAACGCTGTAGGTTATCCGTAATAAATGTAAGAAATTCAGGGCGGGAAATATTTACGCTAGACAGGTTAATACTTAACATCGGAAAATCTTTCCTGTCTCTTGCCTTTGAAAAAGATTGAAAGACATGTGTTATAACCCAAAAATCAATTTTTTCTATCAGGTTATATCTTTCCGCCGCAGGTAAAAACATTGCAGGACTGATTATTTCACCATCATCACCTAACATACGGACAAGGATTTCATATTTTTTTTGACCCTGTTTAACAGGACGGATTTCCTGAGCCATCAGGGTAAAACCATCACTATCGAGTGCATTATTAATTTTACTTACCCATTTAATCTCACCTTTACGTTGAGCTACTTTGTCATCATCAACATATAGACGAACCCTGTTACGCCCTTCTTCCTTGGCCAGGTAGCAAGCATCATCAGCTTCTTGTAAAGCAATACTGGAGTCTTTAATAGCATTATCAATAATTACCATACCTATACTGATGCCAATTGAAAAAGATTTTTCTTCCCATATAAATTTGTAATCCTGAATTATTTTCAGAATATCATCACATATTGAAAGCGCTTCTTCTTCAGGACAATTTTCAATTAATAAACCAAATTCATCACCACCAATTCTTGCCAAAGTATCCGAACGCCTGACTCTTTCCTTTAATAGTTTGGAAACCTGTCGAAGTAATTCATCACCTGCTATATGACCACAGGTATCATTGACTATTTTGAATCGATCCAGATCCATTAAACACAGGATGTGATTCGTATCATTAGGATTTTTAGTTTGAATTGCTTGTTGTAATTTGTTTTCAAATTCACGACGATTAGCCAGTTCCGTTAACATATCATGGGATGCATGATAGCTCAGCTGCTTTTCTACCCGGCTACGTTCCTCTATTTCTCTTCGAAGCTCTTTTGTTCTTTGAGACACAATCTGTTCTGTTCGAAAACTCCTGCCGGTTATTGATAACAACCATCCTACTAAAAACAACACAATAGAAAAATTAGCAAATAATAGCGCTTTGTTATCACCGGACAGGTTCTTAACTATATATTGATCAGTTGGATAAAAATCCAATTGCCAAACTCTCTCAGCAAACTTTATAACTCCTTGCCATTCCAATTCTTCAAATGTTTTTTTTGCTGGTGGGGTTGAACTTTCAAAAATTGTTTTTTGATTATTATTTGTTACATCGTAAATCTTTAAATACATATCAGAACGTTCAAATATTGATAAAGCACGCATCATGACTTCATCAATCCTAAAGACAGCAGCAATAAACCCCTTGATATTTTTGCGTTTTGAAATCAGTGATTCAGGCAAAATTGAATTTTTGTATACGGGCAAATAAATAACAAACCCCTTTTGATTACCAATTTCCTGTATCAATCTGATAGGAGCAGTTGATATGGGCATGCCTGTATCAACTGATTTTTTTGCCGCTTTTTTTGCCTCCGGTTTTGATAGAATATTATAACCTAATGCTTTACTGTTTTTTTCTATCGGCTCAACATAGCTGATAACATAATATTCATCTGCTTCCTCTGCCAAGGACAACACATCATTATGTTGATTTTTTATATAAAAAGATTCAAAGCCTTCATTCCTGGCTGCCATCTCAAAATCAGCGCGTTCGTTCCTGTCTATTTTTTCAATCCATTCTATGGCCAGAACACTCGGATGCCGTTGCAATATAGAATGTGCCATTATATTAAATTCCTTACGAGATACATATTTAGAACTGTCATATAACGACTTTATTGAATAAAGAAAATTCAAGCGAAAATTAAAATCATCTTCTATGATACTGGAGACATCTATAGCAGTTTGCTTAAACTTCAAACCCTGTTTGGTTAATTCATTATTGTTATTCTCGTATTGAAAAATAAATGACGTAGCAAGTATAAAAACCAACGGAAGTGCAAGTGTAATTTTTCTTGATCT
>JBNLAL010000286.1:0-2773 GCA_050302115.1 Gammaproteobacteria bacterium
GACATTGGCAGTATCAATAAAATTACCTCCATTATTGATAAATGCTTCTATAACAGCAAATGCCGTTTCCTCATCTGGACGACCTTGCAGAGATAAAGGCATTGCACCAAGACCAATTGCCTTAATAGCAATATTCGTATTCCCGAGCCGTATTAATTTATCCATAAGGGTAAAAAAAAATGCACATAAGTTATATATATAGGCATAGATCGGTTTATTGTCTATAAACCAATGTGATAAAACGAAGCAATGATGTGAAACTTTTATTGCCAGACAGGATTTGAGTCTATTAGTTTTTTTTCACCCTGTTGAATATCATATTGTTCCATAAGGTAACACAAACAGTCCTGTTGTATGATGTTCTTGTCAGTTGTAAACATGGCAGGCATGAGCTTCGTGTTTGTATAAATACCGTTTTCTTTAATAACAAAATAACGGTCGAAAATATCATTTCCATCTTCATCTAGTGCAATAAAGGGTTTTTCGATATTACGGTTTAAATTGGCAAGTAATGTGTCTTCAGGTATTTCTTCAAAATTCAGACTCTCGATCCCTTTAATAAATTCAATATCTTTCTCTGTAGAATCAAAACTAAATTCATATTTGTCCGGAATCTTGATTACACCTACTGTATGATAAAGATCGACGTTCTTTTCTATATTTGGAGCTGGTTCAAGCTTTTCAAGTTGAATGATGTTGTCAACAAAACGCGTTGTCATTTGTATTCCAATTTCATCACCGGGTTGACCACACTCCAGAGTTACTGCAGGACACAGTTTCGCAAAAGCAAGGCTTTGCACCCCGGATGGACGTACAAAATAGATTACCATTTTTGAAAATTCACGGGCTAACGTCAGGTAGCGTTTATCAAGTTTATTTACACAGGCATAGTGTGGGTTCAAGCCGTTATTATTGTGTATATCAATACTGGCAAAGACGCCACGCTGTTGCACGGCTTCTAATACACGCATCATCATTTCATGTTCTTTACTGTCGCCTCCTGCCCAGACGCGGTTATAGTCAGGTTGGTGTTCCAGCCTGCGTTTTTTATATCTGGCAGCTTCAATGTTTCCAATAAAGATAGATAACGATCGCGGTAATTTTTTACCTTTGTATTTAATCAAAATATTTTTAACTACTTCCCAACCGCTATTTTCATTACCATGTAACAGTGTAGATAAATAAAGAGCAGGTTCCTTTTCACCCTTTAGATGAAAAAGCGTTGGACCGGCCAGTTTTTCATACAGGCGTTCTGCAGGTAATTCAAGCAGCGATTCATCAAATGTTTCAGAGATAGTTAACATTTATAGATTCCATTTGTGTACGGGGTCACCGTTGTTTTGTCTATCAAGATATGCAAGTGTCAAGCGCCGCATATCAGCTCCATGCCTGATTACCCAACGACGTTGCCAGTTAGCACCGTTTTGTTCACTTTCCACACGGTGCTCAATTATTGAAAGATATTTATTTATATCTTCTTTAGTTATATTTAATTTAAGTAAACCTCGTTGAGCAGCAGGAATTAACTCTTCCAGTAGTATGTGCTTAACGGGTTTGTTGCCATGGTTTGGCCAATCAATATCAGCTGACAGCCCGTGTTTTGCGCATAGATAAAAGTTTTCTTTTGCCTTTACAAAGGGAAGTTGTTTTTCGTAGACATATGCTTCATCTACTAATTCAGAAACCAGCCCAAAATAAAAAGCAGCATTAGCGATACTATCTGTTACAGTTGGCCCGGATGGAATGACACGATGTTCAATACGGATATGCGGTACATCATTTTCATCGAAACCAATCAACGGACGGTTCCAGCGCCAAATTGTCCCATTATGAAATTTAACACGACTCAATTGTTCGATTTCATTCTGTTCTTTCAGTGGAACAAGCACGGGATAATGTGTCAGGTTTTCTTCAAAGCATTCAAAGATAGAATCTCGTACGTAACCACTGCCAAAAGTTACACGTCGATAGTCGTTACTTCCCAGTTCAACTGATTGTTCAAACAGGGGAATTCGTGTTTCATCCCAGAGATCATAACCGAAAAAATAAGGAGAGTTGGCTGTGGCAGCCACTATGGGGGCCGATAACATAATTGATATATTATAAAATTGAGCAGCCTTGTCGACGGGAACCTGAAGGTGTAATTGTAAAGAGGTACATGCTGACTCGAACATTACATCATAATGTGAAGTGTGAATTTTATCTTTGCCGTTAATATCAAGTTTTAGCGGCTGACCATTACGCAGTTTTATTACTTGCTCATTCAGGGCACGGTAACGATTTAATTGCGACATGTTAGCCATCGTCAGGTGTTTTTGCTGAATGTTGGGCAATATCCCGATCATCATCATTTCTATAGACAGATCTTTTGCAACGATTTGGCAGGTCTTCCAAATATCCTGTAACTGTTTTTCCATTTGAGTCAGTGCATTGTTCTGTAAATAAACAGGTTCGCTATTTAATTCAACATTAAATGCAGCCAATTCAGGTACGACCAAAGGAAGGTTTAACTTGCTCAGGAATGTCTGGTTTACCGGTACCGGGGATCCGGATTGACTAACTAACCAGGCTTCAATTTCAAAACCACCGATATTGCCTTCATTGGAAATACGGTTGTTTTTAAATAACTCGCCAAGTAAGTGTGTTTCTTCTTTCAGGTGTTTTGAAAATGTACTGAAATCGTGATTGGAGAACTGATTATATTCAATTTCCTGGCCCATTAAGCTACGCTCACAATAAATTGTTTTAGATTTTTTATATGGATATCAATCAT
>JBNLAL010000287.1:0-2740 GCA_050302115.1 Gammaproteobacteria bacterium
GGTAAATGTTCATTGGAGCCTAAAAACAACCGTGCAACCATGGCAAGGCTGGAAGTTCAGCGATTTAGATATTTGCAGGATATTAATAATTTACAATACTTTGAAAGACACTCCGATCAATGGCTCGAAATCAATGCTGAAGATAAACAAAAATAATGAAAATAAGGAACGGAGGAACTATTACCGAATATTAAATGTTCAGCCAGATGCGCCTCTTGAAACCATAAAAAACAATTACCGAACCATGTTGCAAAAATTACGCTTGCATCCCGACCTGGGGGGAGAACACTGGAATGCGAGCATCATTAATGAAGCCTACAATATTTTACGCGATCCAAAAAAAAGAACGGCCTATGACCAAAGCCTGTTAAAACGTTATGAACTTCATTCCCTGTCTCAAGGTAATTTAAACAAAAAAACATCACGTTACAGAATCCATAAAAAAGACCAATACGGTAACCAGCGAAACTTCTACCGCTTGCTTAATATTCAACCGGATTCACCTTTTCATATCATTAAAACCACGTATCTTTCTCTGACCAAGAACTCGATCATTCCAAAAGAATTACTGAATGAAGCTTATTATGTATTGGGAAATACAGACAAACGCGCACTTTATGACCGGTTATTAACCCAGTATTGTCATGCAGATGCAGTGAGTAAGTTACTAAATAAAACTCGTAAGGAAAAAGTAAAACCGAAAGTATCTACTTCCGAATTAATTGCAACAAAAGGCAGACAGAGACCTGTTCCTAAACGAAATCTACAATCGACGTATAAACATGTTAATGACAGGTATTATCAGCCTGTCATTACGCAGTTCTGTAGTTTTTGCAAAACACCACATGCTCAAAGTCCGTGCAAGGATACGGCACCGTTATGTAATGAATGTAATAGTCCCCTATTTCCGCCATCAACAACATTTCTGGAACAACAAAGACGTAACCTTGTCAGGCTAACACAGAGAGATAGCAGTCTCCGGTTTTATACCTTTTGGCCTGGTAAAGCCTATTCCGGAAAAATTATAGATGTTTCTCCTATAGGCATTCAGTTACAAACCTCTTTTAAACTGCATAAGGACCAAACTGTCAAACTGGATGCTGAAGACTTCAAAGCTGTGGGTATTGTTTCTAATAATCGCAGTGATTTTAATCATGGAACAACAGATACGGAGAATTTTAGTTGCGGTATTAAATTTCTAACCGTTAATTTTAAAAGACAACGCGGACAATTTTTTTCAGCATCTGCCTGACTTTATTTTTCCAATCCTTGTAAAACCAGTTCAATATGTGTTTTCAGGTACGCATCAAGATCCATTGGCTCAAATTGATCAAAAATCGTTTTCCATATAGATGCTGTTAATGCAGGACCAAGAATAGCCTGTTGTTCCCAATTAAGGGCAGAAGGACGAAACTCTCCTGAATTAACTCCCTTTTCTATAACTTCCTTAATGATTTTATGTATACGGCTAATGATCTCCTCAAAATAGAATTCAGCGAGTTCCGGAAAACGGGTACCTTCGCTGATAATTAATTTTGGAATAAAGCGCGCATCGGTAGATATAAGCTCTTTATAAATAGATGTTAATAATTCGATTAAAATATCTTTCGCACTGTCGTTCGACTGCTGGTTAATTTCTTCAAGTCTTTCAATATGCGGGAGTAATTGATCCCTTACCATTTCAACAAATAATTCTTCCTTGGATTTAAAATATAAATAAATTGTCCCCTTACAAATGCCTGCACGTTTTGCGACATCATCAAGCCGTGTTCCGGAAAAACCATTAATTGTAAATTCCTCTAACGCAGCATTCAGGATCTCAGCGGGACGCTTGTCTTTCCGACGACAAAAAGAATTACCCTGATCTGTTGATTGATTCTGTTCCATTTTCCTGAAATATTTGTTGCTTATGCTCTTGGTATATCTATAATAATGACTGACTGGTCAGTTATCAACATCGCAAACCGGAATAGCTATTTCAGAGGCAATTTAGACATGAAGTCTTCTTTATCAAATACTTTAAAAAACAATAACTTATTGTTCTTATTATCTGTTTTTGTTTTTTTGAACGGATGTGAACAAAAAGGTCCAGCTGAAACTCCAGCAGCTCCCCCTCCTCCACAGGTGACCATCGCACAACCCATTACAAAAGATGTAACGGATTGGGATGAATTTACCGGCAGGTTGTATGCCGTCGAATCCGTCGAAGTCCGCCCCAGGGTGAGTGGTTACCTGGAATCCGTTCATTTCACTGAAGGCAGTATTGTCAAAAAAGGTGATTTACTCTACGTCATCGACCAACGCCCTTATAAAGCTATTTTGGATCAGGCAAAAGCTGACTTTAGGCGTACACAGGCAGCGCTTGATCTCGCAAACAATGACATGACCCGCGCTGAACGCTTATTTAAATCGCACACCATTTCACAAGAAGAGATGGATGCACGAAGCCATCAAAAACGTGAAGCGATTGCCTCACTGGAAGCAGCCAGGGCAGCAGTTAAGTCAGCTGAACTAAATTTAGAATTTACACGTATTAAGTCACCTATTACCGGACGAATAAGTCGAACAATGATCACGCAGGGTAATCTGGTAAACGGCGGTAATAATGATTCAACTTTATTAACTACGATTGTTTCACTCGATCCGATTCATGTTTATTTTACTGCTGATGAACAGAGTGTTTTACATTACATACGTATGGACATGGCAGGAACAAGAAAAAGTTCACGCGTTGAACCGA
>JBNLAL010000288.1:0-2738 GCA_050302115.1 Gammaproteobacteria bacterium
TTGTAATTCAGCAAGTTCTTTTAAGATTTTGTTGTTAATCGCACCTAATTCTTGCATTGCTGAATAAGACGTTTTACCGGCTTCAGTCATTTTTTCAATAATCTCGTTTTGCATTTCCATGTTCTCCAATAAGGTTATGTTTTTCACTATCTATCTCTATCTACGACACAAAAATAATTGTGCAACGCAATATTATTGCAGTGCAACATATCCCACGTGAAAAAAGATGTCAACTTTTTTTTAATGAAACATTTATGACTAACCGGAAAAAGAATGACCGAAATATAGATTCCGGGCCAATAAAACCCGGAACCCAATATTTTATTATATAACTTATTGATTAATAATGTAATTCTTCTGGGGAAGCTGCGTATGCCTCCATTGCATCAACTATTTCCTTACGGGCATCATCAGGTCCATACCATCCATCAACTTTCACCCATTTATTCGGTTCCAGATCCTTATAATGCTCAAAAAAATGTGTAATCTGATTCAATAATGCGGGCTGAACATCCTCATGAGAATTTACGTTATGATTGAATTTAGATACTGAATCCAGAGGCACAGCCATCACCTTGCTGTCATCCCCCGCTTCATCAGTCATTTTTAAGACCCCGATTGGTCGACATGTAATCACTGCTCCATGGATGATAGGCATTGGTGTCATGATAATAACATCAACAGGATCTCCATCCTTCGCCAACGTTTTGGGAATATAGCCATAGTTACAAGGGTAATGCATGGAGGTATTGAGAAATCGGTCCACAAACATCGCGCCTGTTTCCTTATCTAATTCATATTTTACAGGTGCGCCATGCAGTGGGATTTCAACAATTACATTTATTTCTTCCGGCGGGTTTTTACCCGCAGTCACTCTATCCAGATTCATTCAATTTACCTTTTATTTATTAGCACGATTATCGATTAGATCATCCACAACGGTAGGCTCAGCAAGCGTACTCGTATCACCAAGAGTATCAAGCTCATTAGCCGCAACTTTACGCAAAATACGCCGCATGATTTTTCCTGAACGTGTTTTTGGTAAGCCCGGTGCCCACTGAATTATATCTGGACTGGCTATCGGTCCGATTTCTTTTCTTACATGTGTTACCAGTTCTTTTTTGAGCTCATCCGAAGGTTCCACACCTTCCATTAAAGTGACATAGGCATAAATACCTTGACCTTTAACATCATGTGGGTAGCCAACAACTGCAGCTTCCGCTACAGCCTTGTGTAAAACCAGCGCACTTTCAACCTCTGCCGTTCCCATTCGGTGACCGGAGACATTTATCACATCGTCTACACGTCCTGTAATCCAGTAATAACCATCTTCGTCGCGTCGTGCGCCATCTCCACTAAAATATTTACCTGGAAACATTGCAAAATACGCTTCCTTAAAACGATCATGATCACCAAATAAAGTACGCATTTGTCCAGGCCAGGGCCGTTTTAGGCATAGTGCACCTTCGCCTGCACCTTCAATTTCATTGCCTTTATCATCTACGAGACAAGGTTCTACACCAAAAAAAGGTAATGTAGCGGAACCCGGTTTAAGTGGCGTTGCACCAGGTAATGGGGTAATCAAATGCCCCCCTGTTTCAGTCTGCCACCAGGTATCTACAATAGGACATTTACCATTACCAACAACATTGTGATACCACTCCCATGCTTCCGGGTTAATGGGTTCACCAACAGACCCCAATATTCGCAGAGAGGATCGATCTGTTTTATTAACAAAATCATCCCCCTGTCCCATCAGCATACGAATGGCAGTCGGGGCGGTATAAAACTGATTTACTTTCCACTTATCGACAACTTGCCAGAAACGACTCGCATCAGGAAATGTCGGTACACCTTCGAACATAATGGAAGTAGCGCCATTTGCTAACGGTCCATAAACGATATAGGAATGTCCGGTTACCCAACCCACATCAGCAGTACACCAATAGATGTCTCCTTCTTGATAATCAAATACATATTTATGCGTTATAGCAGCGTAGAGTAAATAGCCACCTGTTGTGTGCACTACTCCTTTCGGTTTTCCCGTTGAACCAGAGGTATAGAGAATAAATAATGGATCTTCCGCATCCATGTCTTCAGGCGGACAATCCGGAGAGGCTGATTCAATAGCTTCGTGATACCAGAGATCAATATCGTTCCATTCAATATCACCACCTGTTCGTTTAACGACAATACATGTATTGACACTTTCGCAGCCAGCGATTCCTTTATCTGCATTCGCTTTTAACGGAATCTGTTTTTTGCCGCGAAGACTATAATCACTGGTAACAACAACTTTACTTTCGGAGTCCTTTATCCGGTCATGTAATGCATCAGGAGAAAAACCGCCAAAAACAATCGAGTGAATTGCACCAATTCGGGTGCAAGCCAACATCGCAACTGCGGCTTCCGGAATCATCGGTAAATATAAACAGACTCGATCACCTCTCGTCACGCCTCGAGACTTTAAAACATTGGCAAAACGACAAACTTCGTCATGCAACTCCTTATAGGTAATTTGACGATCTTCAGTTGGGTCGTCACCTTCCCAGATAATGGCAACCTGATCACCTCGCTTATCAAGATGTCGATCGAGACAGTTATAACTAACGTTTAGTTTTCCACCAACAAACCAGTTAATTTTGACATCGTTGTAATCCCAATCCTGAACCTTATCCCATTTAGAAGACCAACTTAGAAATTCTTCTGCCTGTTCGGCCCAGAATGCATCAGCATCG
>JBNLAL010000289.1:0-2731 GCA_050302115.1 Gammaproteobacteria bacterium
GACAGAACAGAATGAGCTTTCGGTTGAAGAAGAAAAGACTTTTCTTCGGCATAAAGCGCGTCGCAATAAAAAACAATGTTAATTGCCATTATAAAGACAAAAGAAAATGTTTTTTTATTTCTGAAAATCATCGTTGCAAGGTAAATTTAATGTCCTGTCGGGCACGTTTTTCTACAGGTTTCCCGTTTACTATATCCGGGTTGAATTTCCATTTAGAAATTGCTGTTAATACCGCACGGTCAAATATTTTTGATGGTTTAGATTTAACAATTTTTGGTTCCTTAACAGAACCATCTACATCAATTGTGAATTCAACAGTAACCACTCCTTCTATCCCGCTGCGTAAAGCACGAGGTGGATAAACTGGAGGAATACGTAATGTCGGTTTGACATTTGTATCAATTTTGGGGCGTTTGGGTTTGCCAATGGGTTTTGCTGTTGTTGGCTTAGCAAAGTCACCCAGATAAGGTGTACCACTAATAGATAATGGAATATCGATTTCCGGTAATGACGTTTCCATATCTATGGTTTGTGGTTTATCTACCTGTGGTTCCGACATTTCAGGTGGAGGTGGTTCCTGTTCTGGAGGTGGTTGTTCAATATCTTCAATTTCTTCTTCAGGCTTGGGTGGTTCAGGTTTTTGTTCAACCCGAATAAAATCAACCAGGTTGATGTCAACAATTTTTATGTCAAGCCCATGTTCCTTGCTTACTAATTGTTGAATCAATATGAAAATAGCAATATTTAAAAACAAGGCAATGAAAAAAAAGCCTGCTACACGTGTTGATGATAATATGTTCAGTTTGGAGAAGTTCATTATTCACTGTCATTAAGCAAATCACTTTGCTTTATTCATTAGCTGCTGCAATTGAGACATTTGTTACTCCTGCCAGTCTGACTTGATCCAGTACTTCAACGGTTGTTCCTGTACGTGAATTCTTATCAGCAAGAATTATTACAGTACCTTCAGGGTTTTGTGCATGCATATGTTCAACCAAAGCACGAACGGAACGGAGTTCAACAGTTTGATTCTCAATCCAGATATCTCCATCCTTACTTACACCGATAATCATGCTGCCGCGTTCTTCACGTACAGCTGTTTGTGCAGTAGGGCGGTCAACATCAATACCCGACTCTTTCGTGAAAGATGCGGTTACCAGAAAGAAGATCAGTAAAATGAAAACCATATCAATTAAGGGTGTTAAATTAACACTCTCAGCAGCAGTTTCATGTTTAGTATGTGTATGACGCATAATTAATCGTGTGTAAGTAAGTCTTTAGCCAAAAGCTCTTTTGTTTTTGCACGGTTGTTCAAATCCGCACTAAAATAAATTCCAATTATCGAAGTCACCAGTCCTGCAGTTGTTGGCAACAAAGCACGGGATATGCCATCCGCCATCCCACGTGCGTTACCTGTACCAAATACATTGAGTACTTCAAAAATTGATATCATTCCGGTAACTGTACCAAGCAGGCCTAATAAAGGTAAAACACCGGTTAACCCCTGGATTGGAATCAGGTTATGCTTAAGTTCGACTGAGATTTCAGCAAGCAAACCATCCCTGATTCTTAATGCAAACCAGGAAGACCGTTCCCGGCGGCGTTGCCATTGCTGTACGATGCCTTCTAATCGTTTTGGATAAACCCTGTAGATAAACCAGTAACGCTCCAGTATTAATAGCCAGAGAAAAAACGATAAAGCAAAGACGCCGACCAATACAGGTCCTCCTTTGGCAAAAAAACTTTGCATTATGTCAAATTGATCAAACATTGTTTCTTAGACGATTTATCTCGGCCAAAAGTGCAACGAAAGCAGTACTTTTTTCATCCAGAATCTGGATTAAGTTGTTACTTTTTGAAGAAAGAAAACTGTGTAAAAGCAATAATGGAATTGCCACGAGCAAGCCCATTACTGTTGTCACCAGGGCCTGTGAAATTCCCCCGGACATGACGCGTGGATCACCTGTCCCATATAGTGTGATGGACTGGAAGGTTTCAATTATACCGGTCACTGTCCCTAACAGACCGAGAAGAGGTGCAACAGCAGCAAGTAATGCCAATGCCCCAAGACCGCGTTGAATTTTAGGCATTTCTTTCAGGATAGCCTCATCCAGTTTCAATCCCAATGTTTCCGTATCAACGTCAGGATTGTCTTCATAAACCTTCATGATTCGTCCCAGTGGATTAGCTCCGGCTTTTTTGCTCTTAAGCTGTTTTCGTACTTTGCGTCCGGTAATTATAAGTACTACAAAACGTTCCAGAGCAATAAGGACACCAATCACACCGATAAAAATGATGACATAACCGACGATACCGCCTTGTTCGATACGGTTCTTTAAATCAGGGACTTGTACCAGTAATGCCAACATTGCACCTTTCGTTGGATCAATCGGAAATGCATGTATTCCGGTACCACCATTTTCGAGGTCCTGGGCCATGTCCTGATACAGTTGTCTGGGTTGTCTTCCAGGTTCAATAAGCTTTCCTGTTTCTGGCAAGTTTCGTAAAAATCGACCTGCCGAAACTGCATTGAATACACCAATACGTGTCACATTCTGCTCAATCTCATTACCTGCAGCTGTTACGATTTTTCCCGGGAAGGTCACTATCTTTCCTGACTCGACCATCTCATCCATGGCCAGTAACCAAAGATCCTCGAGTTCTTGTAATGAAGGAAGTTCCTTACGATTAGAGAGTAGATCCAGAATATCATCGCGCCCCGGCTTTTGAG
>JBNLAL010000290.1:0-2718 GCA_050302115.1 Gammaproteobacteria bacterium
ATTGATGACAGATGATTCCGGTGTGCTTGTGGGTATGGCTGATCCCACCAATATCTTCGCCTATGATGAACTGTCCAGAATATTAAAAACACCGATTAAATTAGCTGTGGTCAGGGAAATTGATCTGCTGAAAACAATCGATACAGTATATCGAAAGACAGAACAGATCAGTGGTTTTGCTGAGCAATTAAATGAAGAGCTGACCGAAGGTGACATTGATTTAAGTGCTATGTTAGCCGATGCAGATATAGCAGATGCTCCGGTGGTGAAATTACTGGGTTCTCTATTTGAAGATGCAATACAGATTAATGCTTCTGATATTCACATTGAACCGGATGAAAACGTATTACGAATACGCCAACGTGTGGATGGTGTCCTACAAGAGCACATTATGGATGAGGTGCGAATTGCGCCTGCCCTTGTGCTCAGGTTGAAATTAATGGCTGGTCTGGATATTTCAGAAAAGCGTTTACCTCAGGATGGCCGTTTCAGTCTTAAGGTGAAAGATCATAACATAGATGTGCGTTTATCGACCATGCCGGTCCAGTATGGTGAATCGGTCGTTATGCGTTTACTGGATCAAACCAGTGGGACACTGGATATTAATACCATAGGAATGCCAAAGCTTTTACTCGAGCGTTTTGAAAAACTGATACATCGCCCACATGGCATGATTCTGGTAACCGGCCCTACCGGTAGTGGTAAAACGACAACACTCTATGCTGCCTTGCAGACTTTAAACGTTCCCGAGAAAAAGATTATTACAGTAGAGGATCCTGTTGAATATAAATTACCTCGCATTAACCAGGTTCAAATCAATTCGGATATAGGTTTATCATTTGCGACGGTGTTACGTTCTGCATTGCGCCAGGACCCGGATATTGTGCTCATTGGCGAAATGCGGGATGAAGAAACGGCCGAGATTGCATTACGTGCTGCGATGACAGGTCACTTGGTACTCTCAACTTTGCATACTAATGATGCAGTGAGCACGGTTAATCGTTTAATGGATATGGGGATCAAGAGTTATCTACTTGCTTCTGCATTGCATGCGATTTTGGCACAAAGATTGGTTCGACGAGTCTGTGAGAGTTGTGCTCAGCCTGTTGAGTTAAGCGATCAACAAAAGGCTTGGCTCAATAGTTTTGTCGATGAAAAGAGTTTTAACGTGACTTTTAAGAGAGGGATTGGTTGTGCACATTGTAATTACACAGGCTACCAGGGGAGGATCGGTGTGTATGAATTGCTTGAGTTCGATAAGAGTCTCTCCAATATTTTGAGTCACGGAGATAGTGCCCAGTTTATTAAAGAAGCTACAAATTCGAGACACTTCAGACCATTAAATATGGTTGCACTTCAATATGCTGTGGAAGGCATTACAAGTATGGATGAAGTGATACGTATCTCTGCGGATATTGAAAGTGTAACCGATGATGAAATTACGGAAGCGGGTGAGGAAGCAATAGTCTGATGCCGGTTTTTGCATATAAAGGTAGAAATACACGAGGAAGTTTGATCCAGGGAGAGATTGATGCAGTAACGATTG
Organism: Gammaproteobacteria bacterium; assembly: GCA_050302115.1. Lineage (GTDB taxonomy): Bacteria > Pseudomonadota > Gammaproteobacteria > Eutrophobiales > Eutrophobiaceae > JBNLAL01. The sequence goes on from JBNLAL010000290.1 coordinate 1,547, forward strand.
ATGCGGTTGCATCACAGTTATTCAATATTGGTGTAACACCAATTGACATTCGTGAAAAAAAAGCAGCTTCCGGAACGGATGTTTCTTTATCAAACTACCTTAATAAAAGGGCACCAAACCTTGATGATTTGATCTTGTATACTCGTCAGATGTATACCTTGATGAAAGCAGGCGTCCCTATGGTTAAATCTATCACAGGCCTGATTCAGTCATCCAGAAATTTTAAATTGGTAGAAGCACTCAAGGATATTATGGGTAACCTGGAATCAGGTCGGGACCTGTCCAGTTCACTTTCAAGACATCCTTCTATCTTTTCTCCCTTATATGTCAGTATGGTCAAGGTTGGTGAAGAAACAGGACGTTTGGAAGAATCATTTTTTCGCATATCTGAATATCTTATGAGAGAGAAAGAAACAAGAGAGAGAATAAAAGCAGCATTACGTTATCCTGTTTTTGTTATCGTTGCGATTGCCATAGCCATCGCAATAATCAATATATGGGTTATCCCTGTTTTTGCCGGCCTGTTTGAGAATGCGGGTGTACCTTTACCCTGGCAAACCCGTTTCCTTATGGCAACATCAGGTTTTTTTGTAAAATGGTGGCCAATGATGTTGGCAGGCATAACAGGGGTAATAATCGGTGCAAGATTTTATGTGCAAACAGAAAATGGTCGTTATCAGTGGGATCGGTTCAAGTTAAAAATTCCTTTGGTTGGCAGTATAATTTATAGGGCAACGTTAGCAAGATTTGCACGTTCGTTTTCCATGGGGCTACAGTCCGGTGTGCCGTTGATTCAGGCCATGACAGTAGTGTCACGTTCGGTAGATAATGAATTTATTAGTGACAAGATTTTGGGCATGAGAAATGGCATTGAACGTGGTGAATCATTAACACGTACTGCCGGACTAACAAAAATGTTCACACCTTTAGTATTGCAGATGTTGGCCGTCGGTGAGGAGACAGGGCAGGTTGATGACATGATGGTTGAGGTCGCAGATTATTATGATCGTGAAGTTGATTATGATGTCAAAAATTTGAGCTCGGCAATAGAGCCTATATTGATAATAGCAATTGGTATTATGGTTCTAATTCTGGCGCTTGGCGTCTTTTTACCCATGTGGGATATTTCGAGTGCGGTCAGATAATGTACATAGCATATCGATGGTACGACC
>JBNLAL010000291.1:0-2692 GCA_050302115.1 Gammaproteobacteria bacterium
CTTCCTGATCCTGCAACATTATTTGTTATCGGCACGATAATGGTTTTTATACTTTCGTTAATTATTTCTACCCTGGGTTGGACAGTTACGCATCCTGAAGGCAAAACGATCAGTGCATTCAATCTAATCTCTTCTGATGGCACATGGTGGCTGTTATCAACAATGGTGGATAACTTCATACGATTCCCGCCACTCGGCATTGTATTGGTTGGTATGTTGGGAATTGGCCTTGCAGAAAAAACCGGTTTTCTTCCTGCCTTATTACAATTCTCCATTACACATGTTCATAACCGGTTATTAACGCCGGCAACGTTATTTTTAGGGATATTGTCTTCTATTGCACTGGATGCCGGTTATGTAGTTTTGATTCCTATCGCAGCAGCACTCTATATCGCTGCAGGTCGTTCACCGTTAACCGGTATTGCTGTCTCTTTTGCCGGCGTCTCTGCTGGATTCAGTGCTAACTTGTTTATTACCGCCCTGGATCCCTTGTTGGCTGGTTTCACGCAAACCGGGGCACAAATTATAGACAACACATATGAAGTTGCCGTAACAGGTAACTGGTGGTTTATGATCGTTTCAACAATTGTATTAACCCTGACTGGTTGGTTTGTGACTGAACGTATTGTCGAACCCTCAATAAAAGATATTGAGATACAGAAAACCGATGATAACTATTCAATGTTATCTGCAAACGATTTAAAAGCATTACGTTATTCATTTTTTATCGTCGCAATATTACTCGTCGTTTTATATTTTGCCATCACCTCAACAAATGGTCCTTTACATGGCACAGGAAAGCGTTTTGATCGATGGATTGAAGCCACTGTCCCCTTGTTGTTTATTTTGTTTTTCATTCCCGGACTAATCTTTGGTTTCATGACCGGCAGGCTAAAAAACGATCGTGATGTGGCAGAAATACTCGGCCATGTTATGGCGCGACTGGGTCCTTATATCGTGCTTGCCTTTTTTGCTGCCCAGTTCATTGCTGCCTTTAATCAATCCGGACTGGGACAGATGCTGGCGATTGCAGGAGGACAGTTTCTGAAAGGACTCATGATCCACGATTCATTATTACTCAGCTGTTTTGTATTAATGGTCGTACTGATTAATCTGGTCATCGGTTCTGCCTCAGCTAAATATGCTTTTTTTGCCCCTGTGTTTGTGCCCATGTTGATGCAGATTGGCATTAGTCCGGAATTAACCCAGGCAGCCTATCGTGTTGGTGATTCAGTAAGTAATGTCATTACACCAATGAATCCTTATATGATCATCATCATCATGGAGGTCAGGAAATACGTGCGCGGTTCTGGCCTCGGGACAGTTGTTGCCACAATGTTGCCCTATACGATTGCTTTTTTGTTCGTTTGGTTGGTGTTACTTATTGGCTGGATACAATTGGGATTGCCACTGGGTCCTGGTGGGGGCCTGAGTTACCCACTCTAGTGAAATTCAATAAATATGCTATGATTCGCGCATTTTTCGGAACCGAACAACCAACAATGACTCTAATTTATTGATATGACAGACAAAAAAATCTACAAGGTGATTTTTCACAATCAGGGCAAAGTCTATGAGATCTATGCCAAGAATGTTCATCATAGTGCCATGTTTGGGTTTATCGAAGTGGAAAAACTGATCTTTGGTGAACGCAGTTCTGTTGTTGTCGATCCTACCGAAGAAAATTTAAAGACCGAATTCAGTGGGGTAGATAGAACCTATATCCCTATGCATTCCATTATTCGTATCGACGAAGTCCAGAAAGAAGGGACTGCTAAAATTACAGAATCATCAGATAAAGGCGAAAATGTTATGCCTTTCCCTGTCTATACAAAATCCGGCGGCGACATCGATAATAAATAATTCGACTTAACTCACCGGTTTTTCTGAGAGGTATCCTGGATACTATGAAACGTGAGTTACATGTATTTTTTATTTTATGTTTTGTATTGCCCTGCTTTTCTCAAGCGGCGACAATTACTAGTGTACATGTTGAACATCAAGGTAAGAATTACATTCTGCATGTTGAGGCGTTAATAAAAGCGAATGTCAATGAAGTAAAACGGATCGTCACTGATTACGAAAACCTGCCCCTAATCAATCCTTATCTGAAAGAAAGCAGGATTACTAATACTTCCGTAGATGGAAGACAAACAGTAACTATGCTGACGGAAGCCTGTATTTTATTTTTTTGTTATAGAATCAGACATGTACAGGTCTTTAAATTAATCGGTACGGATGTTGTTTATGGGCATGTTATTCCGGAGAAAAGTGACTTCAATTCTGGCTGGACCAGGTGGACGATACGCAAAGGGGAAAATGGTAGTTTAAATATGCCAGTAACAAAGGTTATTCTTGATGGAGAAATGGTTCCCGACTTTTTTATATTTCCTCTTATTGGCCCGTATCAATTAAAGAAAAAGATAATTGAGATTGCATTTATTACGATTAACAGGCTTGAAAAAGAAGCACAAAAATAATTACAGGAATTATATTCTTAATTTGAGTTAATTTGATCTGCTAACGCCCTGATATGTGCAACAACTGCATTAGCGGTTCCGCTCAGGTTATAACCACCTTCCAGCATCGAAAGAATCCTGCCATCACTATGGCGCCGGGCATAGCGTGTTATTAGTTCTGTAAACTTCCAAAAACCATTTTCTGTCAGCATCAAACCAGCCAACGGATCATT
>JBNLAL010000292.1:0-2680 GCA_050302115.1 Gammaproteobacteria bacterium
TGGATGAGCATCTTCTCGGTCATCATTGCTATCGGTGCATTCTGGTTGGCTGGACCTCTGCATGATGCTTATGTATCCAATACAATATTCAATTCTATTATCGTCGCTGTCCTGATAATTGGCATCATCATTAACTTTCGCCAGGTTATTCAACTTTATCCGGAAATAGCATGGATTGAGGCATACAAAAATAACCTGCTTGGTTTGAGTTCATCCCGTCCCAGACTTTTATCCTCCATGGCCCGTATTTTGGAAGGCAAAGAAGACTTGACCCTGTCGACGACATCCATGCAGGCCATTCTTGATTCTATCCGTACCCGACTGGAAGATTCACGCGATCTGTCTCGCTATCTCATTGGTGTTCTGGTTTTTCTTGGACTGCTTGGCACGTTCTGGGGCCTAATGTCGACAGTCAGTGCCGTCGGAACAATGATTAATGAGATGTCAGTCGAAGCGGTAAGTGGTGCAGAAATTTTTAAGAATTTGAAAACTAGTCTAGCCGGGCCTTTATCCGGTATGGGGGTTGCTTTTTCATCATCGCTGTTCGGTCTGGCAGGGTCACTTGTCGTTGGTTTTCTCGATCTGCAAGCAGGACATGCGCAAAACCGTTTTGTTAACGAACTCGAGGAATGGTTATCCAGCAGTGCCCGCATCTCCAGCGGTATCATTGGTGATGAAGCTGGCGAAATCGGTGCATCAGCATACGTTCAAGCCTTGTTGGAAAAAACGGCAGACGCACTGGAAAAAATGCAAAAAGCGGGTGCTTCGGAAGATAAACAACGGGATTTTCTCAGTAAACAATTACATGAACAAAATGACCTGCTAGATAAACTAAACCAGACACAAAATGAAATAGCACGCTTATTAAAAACCACTTCGGAACAATCCCCTGACGCAACAGCCAATGAAGAACTACGTGCTGAACTTCGCTTAATGACCAAAACAATTGCAAATGTTTTATCTAATCGAGGTAATGCATGACGACTTTACGTCGTCGACGTCCGCTTGATATCTGGCCGGCATTTGTTGATGCAACGGCCTCTTTATTAATGGTAGTTGTGTTTGCCTTATTGCTGGCTGTTCTCGGACATCTGGTTTTAAGCAATGCCTTAAGTGATCGCGATACTTCACTCGCTGAGCTCAGTAGTCGCATCAATAAGCTCACCGAAATACTTTCACTGGAAAAAGCAGAAACAGCCAGACTGGAAAAATTATTGTCCGTGCGAACGGCCAGTCTGGATGAAGCAAAGGAACAAATCGAAACTCAACGATTAGGCATTGAAGAAAAAACAGCGTTGTTAAAAGAACGCGATACAAAGATTGCGGAACAAATTGAAATGCTGGAAACACTACGTATTGATATCGAGGCAATGACTGCCCTGCGCGATCGTATACAAGCTGAGTTGGAAAAAGAAATCGCAGAACATGAAACCGTAAAACAAAAACTTCAGGCAGAAAGTGAATTGAATATACGCAACGTTGCACAAATGGAATTGCTCAACCGTCAGTTGGAAGAATTACGACAACAACTCTCTGCTATTTCCAATGCGTTGGAGATTGCCGAAAAAGACATTGCTGAAAAACAAGCCACGATAGATGACCTTGGATCAAGATTAAATACGGCGCTCGCCAATAAAGCACTAATGCTACAAAAATACCGATCGGAATTTTTCGGTCGCCTACGTGATGCCTTGAGCCAATATCCCGATATCCGAATTGACGGTGATCGTTTTGTCTTTCCATCCGAACTGTTGTTTGAATCCGGTTCCGATGCCATTGGCATAGAAGGTAAAAAACAGGTTCAACAACTTGCGAAATCATTAAAAGAAATTGCCACAGTAATTCCTGATGATATCGAATGGGTATTACGTATCGATGGTCACACTGATAAACGCCCTATAAATAGTGAACGTTTTCAGTCTAACTGGGAACTATCAACTGCACGTGCAATTAGTATCGTTAAAGAATTAATGACATATGGCATTCCTGCTAACCACATGGCTGCGACGGGATTTGCTGAATATCACCCGGTTGCTAAAGGCGACTCTCCGGAAGCCTATGCAAAAAACAGAAGAATAGAATTAAAACTAACAAGCCGATAACAACGTTTATTTATGTCGGTAATTAAGATTACTGATAATAAAATTTATTAGGCCATCTTCAAACCAAAGCGATGTTGCACAAAGCAACATTGAAAATGTTTTCTATTCATTATCACCTTTCAAACTGATAGCGTTTTTTCTTTTATATTGATACTTTAAGTTACATCTGATTACTTCCGGAAATTATAAAAGTATGATTTTTACTGCCCTCAGGGAAACATTAAAAGATAAAACGTTTTATTTAACACTTAATAAAAATATTCTCTCCGGAATTACTGTTGGTATTGTTGCACTACCCTTGTCTATGGGACTCGCCATTGCCAGTGGCGTACCTCCGCAACATGGTCTGTACACCGCAATCATTGGTGGATTTATTATCGCTTTAACCGGTGGTTCTCGCGTCAGCATTTCCGGTCCCACTGCAGCCTTCGTTGTGGTCCTGCTACCGGTTGTTTACAAGTTCGGACTCGGCGGTCTTTTAATCAGTGGTGCACTGGCAGGTCTGATCATGATTGGTTTTGGGCTGTTGCGACTTGGCCGTATTATTGAAATTATTCCCTATCCGGTTGTTGTTGGTT
>JBNLAL010000293.1:0-2671 GCA_050302115.1 Gammaproteobacteria bacterium
AATAAAGTTAACCGATTTCGGTATAGCCAGAATTACAGATTCCAGTAAAACCAAAACCGGTATGGTATTAGGGACACCCTCCTATATGTCTCCTGAACAACTGGTTGGCCAACATATTGATGGACGTTCAGACCTATTCTCTTTAGGTGTTATGTTGTTTCAATTATTAAGCGGGCAACTTCCTTTTAAGGGTGATTCTATGGCAGCATTAATGTTTAGCATTGCAAATGAGCGTCATCCTGAAATAATACAGTTTCGTAAGGGACTAAAGCAGGTATCATCTGAAATTAATGCGATAATGGATAAGGTGTTGGAGAAAACACCTCAAAAGCGCTACCAAACGGGTGAAGAGTTAGCCAAAGATTTACGTAACTGCCTGAAATATATAAAGAAAAATAATTAATGGATCTATCAAGTAAATTAGAAATCGTCAATCACACTGATGTGGGATTAAGACGACCGCATAATGAAGACAGCACCATTACCGATTCGCGTAATGGTTTAGTGATTCTTGCTGATGGCATGGGTGGCTATAAAGCCGGGGAAGTGGCAAGTGCCTTGGCCGTTACAGAAATCCTTCATGGTGTAACTGATGGTCTGAAAAAGCTAAAAAAAGGCCAAATTGATGAAAATTCAGGCTTTACACATGAATCATTACTCGTCAAAGACACTGTCATAAAAACAAATTCCAGAATTTTTAACACAGCAAAAGTCGACCCTCAATGTCAAGGCATGGGTACGACCATCGTCGTCGGTTTGTTTCATGACAATATATTATCTGTTGCCCACGTTGGTGACTCACGAGTATATCGTTTAAGAAACAATGAGTTACAACAAATCACAAAAGATCACTCCTTAATTCAGGAACTGATTGACCGTGGTTTATATACACCTGAAGAAGCACATGCAAATACGCCCAAAAACTTGGTGACACGTGCAATGGGAATTGAAGCAGATGTTGATGTTGACGTAGCCGAAGAAGCAGTTTTACCGGGTGATATTTATCTGCTGTGTTCGGACGGATTAAATGATATGGTAGATGATGAAGAAATTCACTTAACCCTAAGTAAATATAGTGCTAATCTTGTACAAACTGCAAAGCAGTTAGTGGATTTTGCTAACAAACGGGGAGGCAAGGATAACACCTCAGTAATACTGGTACGTATCCGAGAAGATTTTTCTTCACCCAAAGGTTTTATACAAAAATTTAAAAATCGGTTTAATAAATGAAATACGGGGATAGGAATTAGCGATGGCAAAGTTAGTTCTGAGTATGAACGGTGTCGTGCAAGGCGAATATGAGCTTAATCAAGAGCGCCTGACCATTGGTCGTAAGCCTGACAACGACATTCAAATTGATAATCTGGCTGTGAGCGGTAAGCATGCACTGATTATTACGATACTCGACGATTCTTTTCTGGAAGATCTTGGTAGCACCAACGGTAGCTATGTAAACGGAAAACTCGTTAAAAAACATGCGCTTAAGGATGGTGATGTGATTGCCATCGGCAAGCATGAATTAAAATACGTTAATGAACATGCGACAGCGGATGATGATGAGTTTGAAAAAACCATGATCATCAAACCTGGCTCGGCCAGTGCCGCAGTTGCTGCTGCACAAGCGGCGGAAAAAGCTGTTGCCTCTGCGGCGCCAGCTGCTTCTTCTGCACCAGCGGCAGCTCCAGCAGCAGGTGGTGGCATGCCATTAGGGCGTTTAACAGTCTTGAATGGTCCTATTGCCGGTAAAGAGCTTGAGCTGACCAAGGCTTTAATTACCTTGGGTAAACCTGGCACTCAGGTGGCTGTAATATCGCGCCGCCCGCAGGGCTATTTTCTGACCCATATCGAAAGTGATGGCGACGGTAAACGATATCCTGTGGTTAATGGAGAAGCGATAGGTGCAAAGGCTTATCAGCTTAAAGATAGTGACCTGATTGAACTGGCTGGCATCAAGATGGAATTTACAACAGCTTAACTTACAACTAACTATTCTAAAAAGCGGGACTTTTGTCCCGTTTTTTTTAGTTCACTGTTTCTCTTAAATCCTGTTGAAACCGGCCAAAAATAATATCAACAGCCTTACCGAATGCGTTGATCGTATTGGTAATTGATTTTTCATCAGCAAATACTGTTTCAGAATATTCCTTAAGCAAAATGGGGGAATTTTTATTACTGGAATTAACTTGTAAGAAAATATTTACACGCACACTGTCTCTATTTTCAGAACGAACCCGTGTAAACGACTTTATTTGACCTTTTATGATAAGCTCACTATTACCTTCATAAGTCGTTAATACATATTCTGCAATATTTTCCTGTCTTAGAGTTTTTGCTAATCGTTCTGTAAGTAATCTGGCGGGAGAATCTATCCAGTGATGGTAATGATACTGTTTGAGTGTTATATCGTCTTCAGTATAAACAATTGCACGTTCTTTATACAAATCACTGGCCTGAAAATTTATAACACTGACCGTATTGAATAACTGCTTCCCTTTAATGACACCTGATATTTCCGGTAAATCATAATAGTTTTCTTCAGGCAAATAACGCTGACTGGAACAACCTATCAAACAGAGAAATACACTTAATAATATCAATCTTAAATACATATTAATCCACCTTATCTATCTGCGGCTCACCACGTAGCAACAGACTGGGATTTTCTTTTATC
>JBNLAL010000294.1:0-2669 GCA_050302115.1 Gammaproteobacteria bacterium
ATGCCCTGCTTATTCCAAATACAATGCAAGAATTGACAACCGTTAGAGCGGGAAGCAGTGACGCAGAAAATATTGCATTGATCGGTGCGGGTACTGGCTTAGGCCATTGTTTACTCATACTTAACAATGATGAAATTCTGGTCATTCCTTCGGAAGCCGGACAAGCTATTTTTTCTTTTACGGCTGAAGAAAAGGAACTAGAACTGTTGATTTTGGATAAAACCAAAGAGGAATATGTGACTAATGATCAGCTTGTTAGTGGAACGGGGTTGTCTTTTATACATGAGTTTTTGACCGGAAAAACATTATCTCCACAAGAAATTACGTTGAATATGAAAGCGAATAAAAAAACGATCAATCTTTTTTCGCGTTTTTATGCACGTGCCTGTAGAAATTTCTGTCTCTCATCAGGCGCATTTGGTAAATTAATAATTAGTGGTGGGCTAGCTGCAAAATATCCGGAAATTATTCAAAACGATATTTTTTTATACGAATTTGAAAATTCTGCCACTTATCAGAATATTTTAAGAAATATTTCTATCTACCTGAATGTAAAAGAAAAAATTGGCCTTACGGGCGCTGTTTATTATGCGCTTAAACGTCATTTAACTACATTAAAGTAAACAAAAAATCATACTCTTGTTGCACTGCACAAATACAGATATAATGCTGACAAATTAATAACTTAGCAATCCTCTGAGGCTTACATGTTTTTGACCGAATTTAATGAAATATTAGAAAAGATTTCCGACTCCCAACTTTCTATCTCAAACGAGTTTATTAATCGTAGTCTGGAAGCGGTCGATATGAACAAACCGTTTATGTTCAGTCCTCAATTGGTAGATAGTTGGAAAAATCATCTCGAACAAAACACCAATTACATCAGTAACAATATTGAATTACTGAATAACCTGTTCCGTCTCTATCATTACACATCCTTAAGAAGCATGGGATTTGATTCAGAACCCGTTGCCCTACCGGAAAAATCGGATCGCCGGTTCTTTGATGAAAGCTGGAATGAATATGCGGCGTTCGATCACATTAAGCAATTCTACCTGCTGGTTTCAAAATATTTTCTAAACACCATTGCAGAAAATGACCATCTGGATGAAAAACAAAAAAAGAAGGTCGATTTTTATACGAAACAATGGGTCGATGCCTTATCACCCACTAACTTTGCTGCAACCAACCCGACCGTCATCAAAGAAACTATAGAGTCAAAAGGTGAAAACCTGGTGAATGGTGCCAAGGCCATGTTTGAGGACTTCATGCGTGGTAAAGGTCAAAAACTGATGACCCGTATGACCGACTATTCTTCCTTTGAAGTAGGTAAAAATGTCGCTACCACACCGGGTAAGGTCATCTTTCAAAATGAATTAATGCAATTGATTCAGTATACGCCGACAACCAAGACAGTTTTTGAAACACCGTTGTTGATCGTACCACCATGGATCAATAAGTATTACATTCTCGATTTAAGAAAAGAAAACAGTTTTATTCAATGGGCTGTTGACCAGGGGCATACTGTTTTTATTATTTCCTGGGTAAACCCGGATGAGTCGTATGTTGATACGGAATTCGAAGACTACATGACGAAAGGCATCCTGACTGCCATCGATCAGATTAAAAAAGAAACAGGGGAAGCCAGTGTTAATGCCATTGGTTATTGTATCGGTGGCAGCCTGCTTGCTGCAACCAACGCCTATTTAACCAGTAAACGTCGCAAACCAATCAAATCGACAACCTATTTCACCACGTTGGTTGATTTTGAAGAACCCGGTGATTTGGGTGTGTTCATTGATGAAGAACAGCTTACTGCCCTGGATGTTAATATGGGAAAGGACGGTTTTCTGGATGGTTCAACCATGGCGACAGTGTTTAATATGCTGCGCGCCAATGATCTTATCTGGCCGTTCTTTATTAATAACTATTTATTAGGCAAGGATCCCACAGCCTTTGATCTGCTTTACTGGAATTCGGATTCAACCCGTCTGCCGGCTAAAACACACAGCTTTTATTTACGTACATGTTATCTTGAAAACAAATTACGGGAACCGGGTGGTATTGAATTAGACAATACACCCATTGATCTCAGAAAAATAAAAGTACCGACCTACTTTATTTCAACACGAGAAGATCACATTACTCCGTGGAAATCGACTTATGAAGGGGCGAAACTGATGTCAGGGCCTGTTCGTTTTGTTTTAGGTGGCTCGGGACATATTGCCGGTATCATCAACCCACCCGAAAAGAACAAATACTGTTACTGGACCAATGACAAGATTGAAGATGTCGCTGATGATTGGCTGGAACAAGCAGAAAACCATGAAGGTTCCTGGTGGCCAGACTGGCAAAAATGGATAAAAGCCTATGCCGGTAAAAAAGTTCCTGCACGTAAACCCGGACAGACTTTAAAAGCGATTGAAGATGCTCCCGGGAGTTATGTAAAAGCGAGAATAGTCCCGGATTAATCCTTAGTTTTTCACTTCTTTCCAGATCGGGGTTAAACTCCCCGATCTTTTCATCAATTTATAATATTCTTTTAATAATTAATTAATAATTATTCTTTTAAATAAGGAGGGTTAGTTATGACGAAAGCTACAGCAAGACATATCCTGGTAAACACAGAAGAAGAATGTGAATCATTGAAACAGCAGATTGAAGGTGGT
>JBNLAL010000295.1:0-2660 GCA_050302115.1 Gammaproteobacteria bacterium
ACTCATCGACACACCCTGGAAATCGTTCAGTAAATGACTCAATAAAATCAAGTAACGAACCTTGTCGATTTTCATTCAAACGATCAACTTCGTCCTGGTTATGCCATTTGGATGCTTCATATTTCGGCATAATGGATGGCAGGTCACGATAAACACCACCTGGACGATAATAAGTGGCATGCATACGGGTACCGGATACGGCTTCGTAACAATCCATCAGATCTTCACGTTCGCGAAAAGCATAAAGAAAGATGGTCATCGCCCCGATATCAAGACCGTGCGAACCGAGCCACAACAGATGATTGAGAATACGAGTGATCTCGGCAAACATCACCCTGATATATTGGGCACGAACAGGTGGCGTAATACCCAGCAATTTTTCTATTGCCAGCACGTAGGCATGTTCGTTACACATCATGGAAACATAATCGAGTCGATCCATGTAACCAATACTTTGATTGAATGGTTTACTCTCAGCCAGTTTTTCCGTCCCACGATGTAATAAACCAACATGAGGATCGGCGCGTTCGATTACTTCACCATCCATTTCCAGAACCAGACGCAATACGCCGTGCGCGGCAGGATGCTGAGGTCCGAAATTCATTGTCATATTACGAATCTCAGGCATCACTTTGCTCCTGCTCAGAATTGATATAACGATTATCCTGACGTATCACACGGGGAACCAACACCCTGTTTGTAATAGTCACTGGTTGATAAACAACACGTTGTTTATCCGGGTCATAACGCACTTCAACATTACCTTCCAAAGGAAAGTCTTTACGGAATGGATGCCCAATAAAACCATAGTCAGTCAATAACCGGCGAAGGTCGGGATGACCTTCGAATAGTATGCCAAAGAGATCAAAAGCTTCTCGTTCGTACCAATCTGCTGAACTCCAGATCTCGGTCACCGAAGCGACACGGGGATATTCATCATCCAGATAACATCTTAATCGAAGACGAATATTGTGTTGTATTGAAATAAGATGATAAACGACTGCGAAACGTTTCCCTTGTTCAGTGGATTGCTTCGCGACCGCTTCCCGACCACGGCTAAACCCTGTAGAAGTCGTTTCGCGCGTTGCCCAATCCACCTGTCCATATGAGTAATAATCGACCCCACAAAGATCAGATAATTGAGAAAAAAGAAATTGTTCATCATCCCGTAATGACTTACAAACTGAAAGCAGGTGTTCTAATGGCAAAACCAGCGTGACCTGGCCATGCTCGACCTTGCAATCGATTAATTCATTACTAAATCGTTCTTCGAGTTTAGTTGCCAGACTGGAAGCAGATTCCGTCATACCTTATATATTAATGTATATTTAAATTAATTAGTTTTAACGCGCTATGGTATTAGTTCGTTTTATTTTTTTCTGTAATTGAATAATCCCGTATAACAATGCTTCTGCCGTTGGCGGACAGCCCGGAACATAAACATCCACCGGAACAATGCGATCGCAACCACGAACCACTGCGTAGGAATAATGGTAATAGCCTCCACCATTAGCGCACGACCCCATCGATATTACCCATCTAGGTTCTGCCATCTGGTCATAAACTTTTCTCAGTGCCGGGGCCATCTTGTTAACCAGTGTTCCGGCAACGATCATCACATCTGACTGTCGTGGGCTCGGGCGAAAAACAATCCCAAATCTATCCAGATCATAGCGAGATGCGCCAGCCTGCATCATTTCAACAGCACAACAGGCAAGACCAAAAGTCATTGGCCACATGGATCCTGTTCGTGCCCAGTTAATCAAATTATCAACACTGGTAGTAACAATGCCGGGTTCGTGGATTTTTTCTTCTGCTCCCATAGATCTACTCCCATTCAAGAGCGCCTTTGCGCCACGCATAAACAAAACCCACAACGAGTTCAGCAATGAATACCATCATCGACCAGAAACCCACCATATCAATGCCATCTAGTGCAACAGCCCAGGGAAACAGAAATGCGATTTCCAAATCAAAGAGAATAAACAGGATAGCTACCAGATAATAACGAACATCAAACTTCATTCGGGCATCTTCAAATGCCTCAAACCCGCACTCATAAGGCGATTGCTTCTCTGTATCCTTGCGGGCATGACCCATTAATTTTCCCAAACCCAATCCAAGGGCGATAAGGACGATCCCCATCACCAAGCCCATGAAAATAAACATCAAAATGGGAAAATAATTTGTCAACATTCTCTCTTTTTCTCGTCCTTATATAATCAAACAATTATCCTAAATATATTAACAAGATTGAGGCCATTCACCTATAAACATTACGATTTTTTACAAAAAAAAATTTAACCATCTTGACCTGGATCAATGATGATACACCTCAAAGACTCATCTAATTTTAAAAGAAGAAATAAATCTAAAAGAACTTTGTTGTAAAATGCATCATATTTTGACCACCTGTATTTTCAGCTCCGTAAAAACCTTTACTCATAAAAAGACAACTCAAATCTAATATAGAGTCGGATAAACCATCCCCAAAGTCAGCGTATTTTGCTAATAATCCAAAATTACAGAATAAAAATCTATACATTATATATATAGTAGTTTGAAACACATATTGAAGCCGAGGTAGTAAAGATTTACCTGCGATTATTATTACTCGTGATACCGCAGCAAATCGATTAAGAGAAGCTAAAGTCAGCGAC
>JBNLAL010000296.1:0-2622 GCA_050302115.1 Gammaproteobacteria bacterium
AAGAGTTTTATAACTCTTCAATGGTCAAATGATTATTTGTATAAATACATATATCGGCTGCAATACCCAAACCTTTTTCGACGATTTCACGTGCACTCAGATCAGTATTTTCCAATAAGGCACGTGCCGCAGATTTGGCATAGTGTCCGCCTGAACCAATGGCCATAATATTATCTTCCGGTTCGATAACATCGCCATTACCGGAAATAATTAATGATGCTGTTTTGTCTGCGACACAAAGCATCGCTTCCAGACGTCTTAACATACGATCCGTACGCCAGTCTTTTGCCAGTTCAACAGCTGAACGCATCAGGTTACCCTGATGTTTCTGTAATTTGGCTTCAAACCGTTCAAATAAAGTAAATGCATCTGCTGTACCGCCTGCAAAGCCGGCCAGGATTTGTTCGTTATAGAGACGACGCACTTTACGTGCATTGCCTTTCATGACGGTATCACCCAGGGAGACCTGGCCGTCACCACCGATAACGACGTTATCATCGCGTCGTACCGATAAAATTGTTGTGCCTCTGAATTGTTCCACTATTTCTCTCCAATAAGGGGATGCGAATTGTACCTGATGCGCGATTTAGACTTAAGCGTGAAGTCGACCTATATTTTGATATTCAGGTATTTACCAATAATAAATCCGGTTAACATCGCAGCGACAAAAAGCAGGACATCAGGTGAAAAGGTTGCCAAAGCTGTTATTGCCGGACCTGGACAAAAACCGGCAAGTCCCCAGCCCAGACCAAACAGTCCTGCACCAATAATAAGCTTTTTTTCAATCCGTTTATTTTCCGGTAAATAAAACTTTTCACCAATAACAGGACAGTCACGTTTAAGCAGGTAGTGAAACGCCGGTGTTGTGAATGCCAGCGCACTCATCATCACGAATAATAATGTCGGGTCCCAATCCCCGCCTATATCCAGAAAATGGATGACACGTAACGGATTAACCATGTCGGAAATGACCAGGCCAAGACCAAATAAGATACCTGCTATCAAAGCAATCAGGTTTGTCTTCATAGGCCCAACCTACGCTTTGTATACACGGTGACTATGGCAACACCCATAAACACTATCGTCGCCAATATTGATCTTAATGAACCCCGAGCAATACCACATACACCGTGCCCGGAAGTACAACCCGAACCAACCTGTGTTCCAATACCGACTAATAAACCGGCCACAACCAACATTGGACGAGAGGCCTGCATTTCCAAGTTTAACGGCCCGAAAAAAAACATATAAAGCATAGCACCGCCAATTAAGCCAAGAATAAACAACAATCGCCAAACTTCATGTTTATCCGGCCTACTTGTAAGCAGTGTCGCTGCTATCCCTGAAATACCGGCAATACGGCCGTTAAACAGTAACAACAATATGGCCGACAACCCAATCAGGCTGCCACCAATGATTCCATTTATATAATCTGCTTCCACTTTAATCTCCGCAAAGGAATTTACGCCCGGTAATCGGCTCATCGACTTTCATATTGACCAACTCTGTATTCTTGGAAAGGGATATTTATGCCTCTATTTTTTACGATGCGCCCGTGGATGGGCTTTATCATAAACTTGGGCCAAATGTTGAAAATCCAAGTGGGTATAGACCTGAGTTGTACTGATATCGGCATGACCGAGTAATTCCTGTACAGCACGCAGGTCTCCGCTGGATTCCAGCATATGACTGGCAAAGGAATGTCGAAGCATATGCGGATGCACATGCGTGGGTAAACCCTGTTTTATTGCCCATTCCTTCAGTCGTTGTTGTACGGAACGCTGATTAATCCTTTTTCCCCGCTGACTGATAAATAAGGCCTGTTCCCTGTCTGGCACCATAGACTGTCTAATTTTTAACCATTTTTTAATGGCTTTTACAGCATGCCGACCGACCGGGATAGTACGGGTTTTCTTGCCTTTACCGATTACCGTGACCACCTGATCAGCAAAATCAATATCATTCAAATTAAGTCCTACCAACTCCGACAATCTCAGACCGGATGAATAAATCAATTCCAGCATGGCCCTGTCACGAATAGCCAGGGGATCCTTGTCATTAATCTCGACCAATTGTGCTGTTTGATCGACATCCAGAACCTTCGGCAATTTTCGTGGTGTCTTTGGTGCAATAATGCCTTCGGCAGGATTATTCTTCACCTTGCCTTGTTTAAGAAGAAATCGATAAAACGCCCGTATAGCTGAAAGGTTGCGCTGTAAGGAGCGCCCGCCTATACCTTGCCGATGGCGCCAGGCAACAAAACCGCGCACCTGTCTACCATCCAGGTCAGCCCAGGTTTGAATATCATTTTTTTCACAATACTCCCGCAGGTTTTGCAGGTCACGTTGATAACCACTACAAGTATGCTCGGAAAGATGGTGCAGTGATTTTAAAAATTCGGCTAGCTGTATTGTTTCGATTTGATTCACGAAATAGAGCTTAGTCTTCTGCTATCCATGGTTTCAGTATAAAACTCAGCACTTCACTCAAATTAGCCAATAACTCAACTCCCATACCCGGTTGAAATCGTTCAGCATCAAAACTTCCTATCGCCAGGATACCGCCCCAACCTTTTCCATGTAGGGGCACCATTACAGATGAAGCGATATCATCCCCTTCGTC
>JBNLAL010000297.1:0-2595 GCA_050302115.1 Gammaproteobacteria bacterium
GGAAGTGGTGGCCTGGTGGTGATGATAGCGTCAATGTTTCCGGCATGCTGGCCTTCAGCATGAATCAGGCTGTCTTTAAATTCAAAGGTAACAGGTTTCCCATCAATATTAATTGAGTATTCTTTGTCCATTTAATTGCCCCCTACAACTAAACGTATAAGTACCATATCAGAATAAAAACGCGACGTGTAGGCTGATTCACATTTTTACAACAAAATTATAAAGACAGTAATTTCAAAATCACTTACTATCAGTGCCTGTTCTCCCCTAAAAGGACAGTGTTATGCAAAATGAATTTATTACAGTAACCAACACGGAAAGTGGAAAAGAAATGGAAGTTGTTGTGTTGCACAAAAGAGCAAATCAAATTACTGTCGTCATTGGTGAAGGTGTACATAGTGTGCAATGTGAACTGACACCTACAAAATATAAAAATTCTTATGCCGGTAGCATCATGGGAAGAGAGATCGTCTATCATCGAAGTGTAGATGAAGTTCAGGCTGAGCTGGACAGTATAAATCCGGCATTGAAAAAAAGCAGAACATTTAAGAAAAACTAGTACTTAATTAAGTTTATTATCGTTTTCAAACATGAAAAATGTGCAACAAAATTATTGCAATAGAAATTCTTTTTCCATCCAAGGATAATCAGTTCATTAATTACTATTAATAATACATGTTTTTGTATCTTGGAATAATCTGCTCATGGCAATTGGATTAACCGATTTTCAATTACTCAGACTCAAGAGTGAACGCTTGCGTGCTATTGGCATGTTATGGGTTTTGGCTGTGGTTGCGATAATTGGCTTTTATAATTTGTTTTTTGCTCCGGAATCAAAAACAGGAATAGGGCGTTCAATCATTTATACTATTTTTGTTTTTGCAACATTTGAAATTACATTTTTATTAATAGTTAAAAATGCAATAAAGAAAAAGCGTGGTGTTTGGGAATTTTTAAGATATTTTGAATCAGTTGTTGAGGGCGTATTGCCTGTTGCGGCTATGGCGATAGTAATGGATGTCGGTGATAATCCGTTCACTATTTTATTGTCCCCTGCATATTCATTAATTCTAATTATTATTTCAGCTTCTGCTTTACGCTTAACGCCAAGTTTGACATTAACAACAGGGATTATTAGTTCTATATGTTACACCGCATTATCTGTCAGGGTGCTATATGTAGATAGTTTCCAACACTTGAATCCACATCCGGCGAATTTATATATCTTTATGTCACTAATGCTGTTTGTTGCAACTGCAGTTATGTTTTTTATTACGCGTGAACTCCGTACGTATGTTGATGCGGCAGTAGATGAAATGGCCTTGCAGGATGAGTTGGAACTGGCCAGCGAAGTGCAAAAAAATTTACTTCCTTCTCCAATGCCGGAATTACCGGGTTATGATATAGCTGCCTTCAGTACCCCGGCCAAACATGCAGGTGGCGATTATTATGATCTGGTCACGCCAGATGCAAATCAAGCAATCTTTATGTTGGCAGATGTTGCCGGTCATGGCATTGGTCCCGCATTGATGACTGTTTCCAGTCGCGCCTATTTTCGTGCAATACTGGGTGAACACCAGCAAATTTCGCAAATTATTCAACGTGTCAATCAATTGTTATCAACAGACTTATGTGCGGGACAGTTTGTAACTTTAACGGCCCTGGTATTGTGTGTTGAAACGCATAAAGCAAAATATTTTTCTGCAGGACATGGACCTACCCTGGTCATTCGCAAGAAAGAAGGCACAGTGGAAAGGCTGGAAGCACAATCCATTCCCTTAGGTATTGATGTGCCATTAAAACTGGAAGATGCCATTACATTCCAAATGAAACCCGGCGATATCGTTGCCATGTTTTCCGATGGTTGCTATGAAGGCAAGAATGATGAAGACGAGGCTTTTGGTCTGGAACGAGTAGTAGGGTTGTTAAAGGAAAATCAGGATAAATCCGCCGATGATTTATTAGTTTTGCTTCAATCCGCCATAACCGAATTTACCGGCAGACAATCCCAGGAAGATGATATGACAATGTTATTGTTAAAGCGGGAAGGGTGACGTTAGTGCTATTATTTATACCCAGTTTCATATTCAGCTCTTAGCTTCTCCTCGGTTTCACCGAATAGTGGAGCAAGAATCGAGTAATCGACTTCTACGCACTTTTCAATAAGATTTTCTAGCTTTTGGTTTCCACCTGTGCTGAATGTAAGTATTGGGCCGTACCTTTTGCGGTATTTCTCAGCGATAAGTGTATTTGTTATTTGTGGGAAGTGATTCAAGAAATCATTAAACTCAATAATTAGATCGTCTGTGAATTTTATAGCTCTTTCTGTGAAGTCTATTAACAATGTAAAATTAGCAACGCCTACGCTATCGAATATTTGCTCTTTACTTACATGAGCATAAGCGAGTTCGCCATAGTCTTGCATTAATTTTTGTTTAATGGGCCTGTCTATTTCTGCTCTCTTGTTCCAGGTGTCAACAACCAGATTGTAGTTCTGTATTATTGAGCGGATTCTTGGAATCTGGCGCCATTTAATATTATGAGTATCTGGCTGCTCTTTTCTTGGAACTATAAAGGCAATATCTGTAATATCTT
>JBNLAL010000298.1:0-2580 GCA_050302115.1 Gammaproteobacteria bacterium
GACGCGGATACAGGCCATGGTGATTTACATAATGTGATGCGCTGCGTAATTGAATTTGAAGGGGCGGGTGCTGCAGGTATTATTCTGGAAGATCAGGTTTTTCCAAAGCGTTGTGGCCATTTTGGTGGAAAGGAAGTGATTCCGGCTGAAGATATGGTGATGAAATTTAAAGCCGCAGTTGAAGCACGTAATGATCCGGACTTTTTATTTATTGCACGTACTGATGCTCGGGAAACAGATGGTCTGGATGAAGCAATTGACCGGATCAATCGTTATTGTGACGCCGGTGCCGATGTCGCTTTTATCGAAGCACCATTATCTGTAAACGAACTGGAAGAGATTTGTAAACGCATTGAATATCCGAAGTTCGTTAATATGTTGGCCTTTGGCAAGACACCAATATTAAGCGCATCTGAACTGGAAGAGATGGGTTTTAAAATGATGGTTGCGCCTATTGACTCTGTTTTATTGACAGCAAAGATCATGCGAGAGATGGCGGAAGTCTTTAAGCGTGATGGACATACACTTGCGCTTGAAGACAAGATGGTAGGTTTTGATGAGATCAAGGATATATTAGGTTTAGCGGACTACCTTACACTCAAGGATTCTTTTAAATAGTTTATCTATCCATGAAGCGAAGTGTCTGGATAAGTCTTGTCTATCTGATTTTATTACTCGTTGCTATTCCCTGGTATTGGCCAAAGGAAACAAACCTGCTTATTCTTGGAGTACCAGTCTGGGTCTTTGTTGCAATTGTTGTTTCTGTAATAACGTCGATCTTTACCGCCTTTGTGTTGCTCCGTTATCCCTGGAGTGAATCTGTCGACATCGATGAATAGTCTTCAGGCTTTCGACCTCAATGCCTGGATATTTATTTTTATTTATCTGGGTTCGTTGATATTAATTGGTGTTATTGCATTTCGTGCAAGAAAAGAAAATACATTAAAAGATTTTTATCTTGCCGGTAACAGTTTTGGTCTGATTGTTATCTTTCTTACCTTATATGCTACGCAATACAGTGGTAATACCTTGTTTGGCTATTCAGGAAAAACCTATCGCATTGGTTATGCCTGGATCATGAGTATCCATTTCATGACGGCGATTGTTGCCTGTTATATGATTTATGCGCCTCGTCTTTATGCCCGTGCCAGGAAGTTTAATTACATTACCCCGACGGATTATCTCCAGCATCGTTTCAATTCAAACTGGATAAATATATTAGCGACTCTAATTTTGATTATTGTATTGAGTAACTACTTGTTAGCACAATTAATGGCGATGGGCAGGGCAATGCAAGGTTTGTCGGATGTCGATCCTGCTGTAGCTTATCAACAAGGCGTTATCCTGCTGACCTTGATCATGGTGATATACGGAACCCTGGGTGGGATACGTGCCGTTGCCTGGACGGATGTAATACAGGGACTGGTATTAATGCTTGGATTTTTGCTTCTGATTTTTATGTTACATCAATACTTTGGCCCAATTTCTCTGGCAACATTAAAGATACAACAATCAAATAGCATCACGACTGCCGCAAAGGTCGATGTTCCTGATGCAAATCGTTTGCGAGAGTGGCTGAGTTATATTGTCATCGTTGGCTTAGGGTCAACGCTATATCCACAGGCAGTACAGCGGATCTATGCTGCACGTTCAGAAAAGGTATTGCGGCAAGGACTTGCCTTTATGGCCTTTGCTCCATTGTTTACCTCGTTGATTGCTGTCATTACCGGTATCTATGCGATCGCTTATGTTTCCGGTTTAAATGGTGCTGAATCTGATCAGGCTTTAGGAATAATACTTTCAATAATTCAGAACAATTCTGTATTAGGTTACTGGTTGGTTGTTATCTTGTATGCGGCGATTTTGGCAGCCATGATGTCAACAGCAGATTCAGCCTTATTATCTATATCATCCATGTTAAGCAAAGATATCTATGGTCGTTACATTAACCCCAATGCTTCGGAGGCAAGGTTAACACTGTTTGGTAAATTATTTTCCTGGGGTTTGATCATCTTTCTCGTCTGGTTGGCAATTTATCTTAGTGACAAGGCATCATTACTTAAATTACTGGATCGAAAGTTCGATCTGCTAATTCAACTGGTTCCTGCTTTTATGGTAAGCATACACTGGAGGAATATGAAGGCCGCGCCAACATTATGGGGTTTAATAACAGGCATCATTGTTTCACTTTATCTTGCCTATGGTGAGTTTGATTTTGTTCAAGGAGGAAAAATATATGGTTTTCATCCCGGATTAGCAGGTTTGGTTTTGAATTTAGCTGTTGCCGTACTTGGCACGTGGTGTATAAATAAGAAAAATAGCTAGTGTAAATTTATCTTGTCAAATTCTTTAGGTTTCCCAATGCAGTAACCTTGCGCATAATTAACACCTATGTCTTTTAACATTGTTAAAATTTCATCATTTTCCACGAACTCGGCAATGGTTTCTTTACCCATTACTTGTCCAATTTCGTTAATCGATTTAACCATAGCAAGGTTAATTGGATCATTAACAATATCTTTTACAAACACACCATCGATTTTTAAGTAGTCCACCATCAGGTTTTTTAAATAAGCGAAC
>JBNLAL010000299.1:0-2577 GCA_050302115.1 Gammaproteobacteria bacterium
AGGGCACATTTAATAAACGCGCTAACGTTTCGGCCAATAAGGTCTTGCCACTACCCGTAGGTCCGATTAATAAAACATTGCTCTTGGCCAGCTCGACATCGGATTTTTTCATCCCCTGTTCAAGTCTTTTGTAATGATTGTAGACAGCTACTGAAAGAATCTTTTTCGCTTTGTTCTGACCTATGACATATTCATCAAGAATCTTGTTGATTTCGTGCGGTGTCGGTAACGCTGTTCCAACTCCGGTAACTGATTTTTCCTGTATTTCCTCGCGAATGATGTCATTACAAAGCTCAACACATTCATCGCAAATAAAAACAGATGGGCCGGCAATCAGTTTTCTAACTTCATGTTGGCTCTTACCACAAA
This sequence comes from Gammaproteobacteria bacterium, assembly GCA_050302115.1. Lineage (GTDB taxonomy): Bacteria > Pseudomonadota > Gammaproteobacteria > Eutrophobiales > Eutrophobiaceae > JBNLAL01. Next base: position 370 of record JBNLAL010000299.1, read on the forward strand.
ACGAGCAATACAGAAGTCGATCGCTATCACCATTTTTACCCTGTTTTCGGTCAGTCATAAGTTGCTCCGAACATTAATAAACTAATTTTAGCACTACTATCCTATTATTCTTTACCTGAGTCAGATTCTTCCATTAAGCCTACACCTGTGCGTTCTGATAGCACATTATCAATTAAACCATATTCCTTTGCAGCCTCGGCGCTCATAAAATTATCACGCTCGGTATCATTCTGGATCTTTTCTATCGCCTGTCCTGTATGTTTGGCCAATATTAAGTTTAGACGTTCCCGCGCATATAAAATTTCCCGGGCATGAATATCAATGTCCGTTGCCTGTCCCTGGAATCCACCCAATGGCTGATGGATCATGACTCGTGAATGCGGCAGAGAATAACGCTTTCCTTTTTCACCTCCGGTTAAGAGAAGCGCCCCCATACTGGCCGCTTGCCCAACACACATCGTGCTGACATGTGGTTTAATAAATTGCATGGTGTCATATATCGCAAGTCCCGCCGTGACTGACCCGCCAGGAGAATTGATATAGAAATGTATATCCTTGTCCGGGTTTTCTGATTCCAGATAAAGAAATTGGGCGACAATCAAATTAGCAACATTGTCTTCGACAGGACCAACAAGAAAAATGACGCGTTCTTTGAGGAGTCGAGAATAGATATCATAGGCACGTTCACCTCGTGATGTCTGTTCTACAACCATTGGCACCAGGTTTAGTGCCTTGATTTCATTGTTATTCATAGTCATCCGTTATCGGACAGCTCATACAAATTCTTTAACTTGCAGTCTGCCCTTTATTCATTACTTCGTCAAACGTACATGCCTTGTCTGTGACAGATGCATGCTCCAAAACCCAATCAATGACGACATCTTCCAAAGCCAATGCCTCCACTTCTCTCAGGTTCTTCTGGTCAGAATAGTACCAGTTTATAACCGCAGCAGGATCCTCATAACCTGAGGCAGCCTGTTCGATCATTTCACGGACCTTTGCCGGATCCGCTTTTAATTCATTTTCCTTGATTATTTCAGCCACAATCAACTGTAAAGAAACACGTTTTTTGGCCTGCTCCTCAAATAAAGAGGAATCCGCTTTTGCCAGTGCACCAGGATCCATGCCCTGACGTTTAAAGTTATCTTCCAGTTCATGACGTACACGGTGTTCCTCATTTGCAACCATGCTTTGAGGTAAATCGAGCGTATTAGACTGATGGAGTTCATCCAATACCTTATCCTTGATCTGACGACGCAGCGTCAATTCAACTTCACGCACCATATTTTGCTTAATTTCATCACGAAATGCGGCTTCATCACCGTCCTTAATGCCAAATCGCTCCATGAATTTTGCGTCGATTTCCGGTAAAACCGGCTCATTAACACTATTGACGGTTACCTTAAATTCAACATCTTTACCCTTCAGATTTTCATTACCATAACCATCCGGAAATTTAAGATTCAGTGTGACTTCATCCCCAGCTGATTTACCGACTAATCCATCTTCAAAACCTTCAATAAAGCTCTTTGAGCCTAATTCCAGGTTGTAATTTTCGGCCTTTCCGCCCTCAAAAGCCTCACCATCCATAAAACCTTCAAAGTTAATATTTATTATGTCTTCGTCTTTAGCTGCACGTTCCACTTGCTTTTGTTCGCGTTGCTGCTTGCGTAAAACATCAATCATATCAGTCACTTCCTGATCTGATACGGTACAAATAGGACGTTCAAACTTGAGTTCTGATACCGGGTTTAACTTAACTTCAGGCATAACCTCAAAAACAGCAGTAAAACTGAGATCCTTGCCACTTTCATCTGCAACCTCATCAATCTGGGGAGGGCCAGCTGGTTTTAATTTCTCCTGCGTAATCGCTTCATAAAAACTCGATTGAACCAATTCGCCTACCACCTCTTTTCTGACCTGGCTTCCATAACGTCCCTGAATCACTTTTAAAGGTACCTTGCCAGGACGAAAACCCTGTACTTTTGTTGTTTTCGTCATACGTTGGAGACGATTATTGATCTCCGCACTAACTCGTTCCTCGGGTACTTCAATATGTACTTTTCTCTCCAAAGTACCAAAGCCGAATGATGAACGAACGTAAAGGAAAAACTGAAGGAAGTTGTATTCAAAAGATAACAGAAAAGAAGTGTTCTCTGGTTTTCCATGCGCACGCCTCCTGATCTTTTATAGAAGGGTCCTGAGTAT
>JBNLAL010000300.1:0-2576 GCA_050302115.1 Gammaproteobacteria bacterium
CATATTTCGCTACGCCATGAGTTGAAGCCTGGGCACGATGAGCAGTAGCAAAAGCGTCGTTAATATAGACCTGACAAAGTTGCGCCATCTTACGTGCCAGTTCGTCGTCATTCTTTGTTTCGCCTATTTCGAAACGCGCATTCTCGCACAGCACGATAGTTTTATCAGACATGTCGAAACCATTGACCCAGTCCTTCACCAATGGCACATTAATTCCAAGTAAATCACCTAAAACTTTTGCAACAGGTGCGAGCGAATACTTTTCATCGAATTCTCCCGCCGTGGGGCGGCCCAGGTGAGACACTAATATAATTTTCGCGCCTGCATCCAGTACTTGTTTTAACGTAGGTAATGTTGCACGGATACGCGTGTCATCACTGACCTCACCATCTTTGAGCGGGACATTATAATCCTCCCGGATTAATACAGTCTTTCCAGAAAGATCGAGATCAGCAATTTTTACCAGTATTGACACGTGATACCTTTTATTTGGCGTTCATTAATGCGATCGTGGTATCCAGCATACGATTGGAAAATCCCCATTCATTGTCATACCACGCTACAACCTTTACAAGCTTTCCTTCAATAACTTTTGTTAATGAAGCATCGTAGGTTGATGAAGCCGGGTCATGATTGAAATCAATTGAAACCAGTGGGGCATCGTTGTAGGCAAGAACACCTTTTAATGAACCATTGGCGGCATCTTTCATGAGCGTGTTGATCTCATCTATGTTTGTATCACGCGCAGCTGAGAAACTCAGATCAACCATGGATACATTGATCGTTGGTACACGTACTGCATAGCCATCCAGCTTGCCGTTCAGTTCAGGCAATACTAAACCTACTGCTGCGGCAGCACCGGTCTTGGTCGGGATCATTGACATGGTTGCCGAACGGGCACGACGTAGATCAGAATGATAAACGTCGGTTAATACCTGATCATTTGTATAGGCATGAACAGTTGTCATAACGCCAGCTGTTATTCCGATATTTTCATGTAAGACTTTTGCAACTGGAGCAAGACAGTTGGTTGTACAGGATGCGTTGGATATTACAGTGTCTGATGATTTTAATACGCTATGATTAACACCATAAACAACGGTTGCATCGACATCACTACCACCAGGGGCAGAGATAACAACTTTTTTTGCGCCGCCTTCAATATGGGCACTGGCTTTGGCTTTACTGGTGAAGAAACCGGTTGATTCCAAAACGACATCAACACCTAAATCACCCCAGGGTAATTTGGCTGGATCACGTTCTGACAATACTTTTATTTTGTCACCGTTAACAACAATGTTGTCAGCTTCGACGGATACAGTTCCCGGGAATTTACCATGTGCAGTATCGTATTGCGTCAGGTGTGCATTGGTATTTGCATCACCCAGATCGTTTATGGCAACAATTTGTATTTCATTTGTTCGTCCGGATTCATATAAGGCGCGCAAGATATTACGACCTATTCTTCCGTAGCCATTGATACCCACTTTAATTGTCATCGTTCTTTACTCCGCTCTTAAAAATTAATATCTATTACTCTGCTAATAATTCATTAACTATATTTATCAAATTGGTTTCAGTTAATCCAAAATGTTCAAATACTTCCTTGGCAGGTGCTGATTCACCAAAACTATTTACACCAAGTTCTTTACCATCCAGGCCGGTATATTTTTTCCAGTAATCCGTCACGCCCGCTTCCACTGATAATCTCCTGCGACATTCTTTAGGCAAGACAGTTTCTTTATAATTGTCATCCTGTTTATCGAAAACATCCGTGCTTGGCATTGAAACAACGCGAATATTTTTACCTTCCGAATTTAATTTATTTGCCGCATTAATTGCCATTTCAACCTCAGAACCGGTGGCAATAATGATTGCGTCAGGACAGTCTGAGCCAGGGATTAAAACATAACCACCGCGTTTTACATTCTTGATTTGCTCAGCATCTCTTTCTATATGCGCCAGGTTTTGACGTGAGAATAATAAACTGCTTGGCCCATCACGACGTTCAATAGATGCCTGCCACGCGACCGCAGATTCTACCGCATCACAGGGTCGCCACAAGGACATGTTAGGAATAAGCCGTAAAGTAGCTGCCTGTTCAACTGCCTGATGAGTTGGACCATCTTCACCCAGGCCGATTGAATCATGAGTAAAAACAAAAATATTTTGAACCTTCATTAATGCAGACATACGTATTGCATTACGGGCATATTCTGAAAAGATCAGGAAGGTGCCGCCATAAGGAATAAAACCGCCATGCAGAGCAATACCATTATTTATGGCCGCCATAGCAAATTCACGCACACCATAAGAAATATAATTGCCTGCTTTATTATCATGATTAATGGTTACAGATCCTGACCAGTTAGTAAGATTGGAACCGGTTAAATCTGCAGACCCACCAATCATTTCAGGCAAGTGTTTTGCGAATGCTTCGATAGCATTTTGTGATGCCTTGCGTGAAGCAATCGTTTCTGCTTTTTCATTCGTCGTTTTTATATAGTCGTTAACAACTTCTTGCCAGTTATCAGGCAACTCGCCTTGCATACGACGTTTATACTCAGCCGCAAGTT
>JBNLAL010000301.1:0-2573 GCA_050302115.1 Gammaproteobacteria bacterium
CCTACCAAACTATTAGGGGAAAAGGGGGGGAATAGCAGTCTGACAATTACCATGTTTAGTGATACGTCTAATCTATACGGACGGCAATTACTTTATTTTAATGAACCCAATGAAGTTATTGAAAATAAATTTTTACAAATAGATAAATTTGTCGAAGAAGAATTGATACAACTTCCTCCTTATTCAATAAAAATTATTATAGAAAAAAATCTTTTTCTCTCTGATCTTGAATACCATATCATTTTTATTGCCTTTTTAATCGGGATAGGTATTTTAATGCTGCTTTTTGGACTAGCTCAGGCAAAAGCTAAACAGGAAGAAGAATTAAAACTTAGAAATAAATTAATAGAAAAGAAAGTTGAAGAACAGACAAAGGAGCTAGCAATAGCAAGAGATCAGGCTCTGGAAGCAGTTAAAATGAAATCGGAGTTTCTGGCCAGTATGAGTCATGAAATTCGTACTCCGCTTAATGCAATCATCGGCATGAGTGATCTGATGTCCGAAACAAAAATGAATGATGAGCAGAGTCGGTATGTAAGTGTTTTTAAAAAAGCAGGTGATGCTTTATTAAGTCTGGTAAATGACATACTTGATTTGTCCAAGATCGAAGCAGGTCAAATTGTTCTGGAAGAAATTCCGTTTAGTATTCTGGAGTTGATTGAAGAAGTGGCTGAAATTTATGCATTAAAAGCTGCTGATAAGAATATAGAGATAATTACGCACATTGATCCCTGTGTTAACGTAAACCGAATTGGCGATCCAGGGAGGTTAAAACAAATTGTATTGAATATGATAAGCAATTCCCTGAAATTTACGGATGAGGGCGAGATCGTTATATCTTTAAAAGAACCACAGGATAGTGGGCATGAGAACTATTTAACTATATGTGTAAAGGATACAGGTATAGGTATAGCTAAAAATAAACTGGAAAGTATTTTTGCCAGCTTTACGCAAGCCGACGCTTCTACAACGCGGAAATATGGAGGTACCGGATTAGGTCTGACCATTTCAAAAAAATTAACTGAGTTAATGAACGGTAAAATATGGGTTGAAAGTGAAGAAGGGGTTGGTAGTCGTTTTTATATAAATATTCAATTACCACATCAAACCCAACGTTCACTTATTAAAAAAGACTCGCTTAACAAAAATATTTTTATTCATGATGCAAGATCAAGCAATTGTAAGAATTTATGCGAACAGTTGAATGCAGCAGGTGCGAATGTCAGGTATTCGGTTATGCCTGATGAGTTATTAGAAGAAATTAAGAATACCAGGCAACTTGATGTTCTGATATTGGATAGCCGTACAGTTTTTGCTGATGATGGTGGTTCAATGAAGAACCAGTTAATTGATTTATCATTGGTTAAAAAGACGATATTGCTTATTAATCCGAAAGATGTAAGCAAACACTCTGAATTCATGAAAGAACTGGGCGTTGAGTATTATTTGGTTAAACCTGTAAAACGCAACGATCTTTATAAAACCGTTGAAAATTTAATTTATAAAGAGCATGAAAAACCGATTAATGATAAAAAAGAAGAAATTAAAAATATTGAAGTTACACCAAAACATATTTTATTAGTTGAAGACAATCCTGATAATAGAATGTTAATCAAGGCCTATCTTAAGAAAACACCGCATACCCTTGATGAGGCAGAAAATGGATCTTTGGCCGTGGAGATGTTCAAACAGAATAAATACGACGTGGTATTAATGGATGTTCAAATGCCGGTTATGGATGGTCATGAAGCTACCCGACAAATTCGAGACTGGGAATTAAAACAAAATAAGGAACGCACAAATGTAATTGCGCTAACGGCACATGCAATTAAGGAAGAAGTAGATAAATGTATGCAAGCCGGGTGTGACATGCATATGAGCAAGCCCGTTAAAAAGTCGATATTGCTGCAAACAATTGACGAACTAGAGTAATCGTTCTTTATGTTGAGTTTTTCGTCTCTAGTCAGCGACTAATATCAGCATTTTATTAATTAATTAATGCCAAAAATCCCCTGCAAAAAATTAATAAAAATATTCAAAAACAATTCTAACCATATGTAATTTAAGCTTTATTAGAGGAAAATCAAACCTGGAAAATTGTCTCGATCCCTGACTGGCATATCGATTGCCATATCTTGTGTAACAAACGTCAAACATAAGAGATGTCAGATGATTAAGCTATTTGGATTCAGGATTACACCATTTTTTTTATTTATTCTTGGTCTCGAATTACTGGGGTTACTGTTATCAATTTATTTGGGGTTATTACTATATCGCCATAGTCCAGAGGTGATGAGTAACGGCAACTTTAATTACACTATTAGTACTGGGCTGTTTATTTTTGCCGCAATGCTGATTGTAACACCAGGCTTTTTCTCTCAGATAAAAATTATTAACAAACTCAAAAAGCCCATTAAAGATATTTCCATTGGAACAGGCATTTCACTGTTGGTGATGACAATTATTGTAATAAGTAATTATTCCAACCTTGAATCAAAAACAATCTTCCTGTCGGCGCTATTAAGTGCCTGTATTGGGTTAAGTATTAGCAAACTCAGTGTTGTTGGAAAATA
>JBNLAL010000302.1:0-2541 GCA_050302115.1 Gammaproteobacteria bacterium
GTGTTCATCAGGAACTATTAGCGGCAATGGATCTTCGACGAACAGACATCGGAAGTATGAATGAAGATCAGCTTCGTGATCATGTTAGTGCCTTAATCCTCGAAATCATTCAGGACATGGATGCCAAGTTACCTGGTGATGTAAATCGAGAAAATCTGGCTAAAGAAGTATTAAATGAAGCGGTCGGCCTGGGCCCTATTGAAGCACTCATTGCTGATGACTCAGTAACAGAAATTATGGTCAATAAGTTTGATGATATTTATGTAGAACGGTCAGGTAAATTGATTAAATCTGATGTTACTTTTTCCAGCGATGATGCAGTACTAACAGCTATTGAACGAATTGTTTCTCCACTCGGTAGACGTATCGATGAAAGCTCACCGATGGTTGATGCACGACTAAAAGATGGTTCCCGTGTTAACGCGATTATTCCACCTTTAGCCCTTCGTGGTCCCTGTTTAACAATCAGAAAATTTGCCAAGGAAAAATTAACGGCACAGGATTTAATCAATTTTGGTGCGATTGATGAAAAAATGGTGAAGTTTCTGGAAACGGCAGTTCAGAATCATAAAAACATCATTATATCTGGCGGTACTGGTAGTGGTAAAACCACGACCCTGAATATTCTATCTAATTTTATTCCGCCTACTGAACGTATTGTCACCGTTGAAGATGCTGCTGAACTAAAACTGGTACAACCTCACCTGGTTAGCCTCGAAGCTCGTCCCGCGAACCTGGAAGGTAAAGGTGCTGTTCCCATTCGTGATTTGGTAAAGAACTGTCTACGTATGCGTCCTGATAGAATTGTTGTTGGTGAATGTCGTTCAGGTGAAACCCTTGACATGTTACAAGCCATGAATACAGGTCATGATGGTTCACTCACTACGGCACATGCTAACTCACCCAGAGACATGATGGCACGTATTGAAGTAATGGTTATGATGTCGGGCATGGATCTTCCTGTATCTGCAATACGTGAAATGGTCGCTTCTGCAATTGACATTGTAGTTCAACAAACACGTTTCTCAGATGGTAGTCGTCGAATCATTAATATCACCGAGATTACCGGAATCGAATCAGGAATTGTCTCTATGCAAGATATCTTTAAATATCAACAGGAAGGTTTTGATGCTGAAGGTCGTGTTAAAGGCCACTTTACAGCAACGGGAAGTGTTCCCCATTTCTATGAAGAAATGCGTCAGCGAGGACTTAATCCTGACATGTCGATTTTTCAATTATAGTTCGTGCATATAATCCATGGAGACATTATTAAATCTAACCAGTAATACATCATATGTTGCCGCAATTGTTTGTGTATTTATGATGGCGACATTACTTTGGTGGATACTTGCACAAAAAGCACAGAGTTACCTGGAAAACTATAAAGAAACATTCACGAACACTGCTTCCAGTAACATGTCTGACATGTTTATGTTTGTTGATCCGGAAAAACTATTTTTTATCAACATACTGGCAATTATTGTTTTTCCCATAATCACATGGTTTATTTTCAAAGACATCGTAACAATGCTGGCGGTTTTGTTTATGACGATGTTATTGCCTTCACTTTTTTATCGTTCAATTCGTAAGAAAAGACTCCAGCGTTTTGAAACACAACTTCCTGATGCACTGGCAATGGTATCCGGGGCTATGCGTGCTGGCGCAAGTCTTAGTATTGCTTTGGAGGGTCTGGTTAATGAACAGCCTGCTCCTATTTCGCAAGAGTTTGAGTTATTCCTGAAAGAACAAAGACTCGGTGTAGATTTTGAAGAATCTATGGCAAAAATGGAAAGCAGAATACCCCTCGCTGATTTCAGCATGCTGGTTACGGCCTTAAGGATTAATCGTGAGGTGGGTGGTAATCTTGCTGAAACAATGGAATCACTGGGAGAAACACTTAGACGAAAAGCAACAATGGAAGGCAAAATTGATAGTCTGACTGCTCAGGGCAAGTTACAAGGAATTGTAATGACTGGTTTACCTATATTACTCGGTTTCCTGTTAAATTTTATGGAACCTGAAGCAATGAGTAAATTATGGACAACACATATTGGCTGGGCAGTAACGGCTATCATTATTGTTATGGAAGCCATGGGGTATTTCATGATCCAGAAAATCACAAGTATCGATGTTTAAACGGGTTACTATCTGAATACATAGATTATGTTTATGTCTGAATACTATGATTATATCGTCCCCGCTATAGCGGTTACTTCTGGCCTTTGCGTGTTCCTGACAATCATCTGGTTCAATAAAATCTATAAAATGGTTGACCATGACGATCGGGCATTCATGGATCCTTTATCATTTAAACTGAAATTGGTTTGGCCTTTTATACAGATTATCTCTGCTTTCTTTTGCAGTTTCTTGCCATATGAAATTATAGAGCGTACAGAAGAAAAACTAATGCGCACTGGAGTAGGTTACTTACTCACTGCCGAACAATTTATTGCTCTCAGGATATTTATGGCCATCCTTGTTCCTGTCATCGTCTGGTTTTGTATGCTTGCACTAAAAACATACGAACCATTATGGTTAGTG
>JBNLAL010000303.1:0-2521 GCA_050302115.1 Gammaproteobacteria bacterium
TCCTGATAGGTTTTTATCTCGTTCAGTATATCGCTCAAACGTTGTTTTGCACCATCGACCACTTCTTTAGGTGCACGCTCCACGAAATTTTTGTTTTCCAGGTTCTTTTCCAGGCCGGTCTTTTCCTTTTCCAGTTTTTCTATCGTTTTATTTAATCGTTCGGTTTCTGCTAGCGGATCGATAATATCGGCCAGTGGTACCAGAATGCTCATATCGCCAGCCAATGACATGACAGCATCTTCCATCTCGCTTTCAGCTTGCGCAATAGACTCGATCTTGCCCAGCGTTTTCAGGTAATGTTGATGTTCAATTAACCAGTTAGTTTCATCGTCAGTACCGCCTCGAACAAAAACATTTAGACTTTTGCCGGGGGCGATGTCACGTTCGGCACGTATACGACGTACACCCATAATAAAGGACTTGACCCATTCGATCTGTCTGTTGGCATCTACATCAGTTTCCAAATTATCCTTGTTCGGATAGTTTTCCAACATGATGCTTTCTTCTTTTATGTTTAATACCGGGGCCACACGCAACCAGAGTTCCTCGGTAATAAAAGGAATAAATGGGTGTAATGCACGTAACAGGTGTTCAAGTACGTTAAACAATGTATAGAGTGTGCCTCGCTTTTCTGCATCACTGGCTTGTTCATTGTTTAATGTGGTCTTGGATAATTCCAGATACCAGTCGCAATATTCGTCCCAGGTAAATTCATACAGAGCCTGGGAGGCCAGGTCGAAACGATAGGTATGCATACCTTCATGACAGGCGGCAACGGTTTCAGACAGACGTGATGTGATCCAACGTTCAGCCAGACCGAAAGTCTTATCGCCATTGTTAATATCGATGTTCTGATTCTCGAGGCTCATCATCACATAACGTGTGGCATTCCAGAGCTTGTTACAAAAGTTTCGGTAACCTTCGATACGTCCAACATCGAAACGGATGTCGCGACCTTGTGTAGCCAGTTGCGCAAAGGTAAAGCGTAAAGAGTCAGTACCATAGGCAGCGATTCCATCCGGAAAATGTTTACGCGTGGCTTTCTCTATCTTCGCTGCCATCTGCGGTTGCATCAGACCGGTAGTCCGTTTTTTAACGAGTTCTTCCAGTTCGATACCGTCGATCAAGTCCAGGGGATCAAGGACGTTACCCTTGGATTTTGACATTTTTTGTCCATCCGAGTCGCGTACCAGTCCATGGATATAAACCTCCTTGAACGGGACATCACCCATAAACTTTAACCCCATCATGATCATGCGTGCGACCCAGAAGAAAATAATATCGAAACCGGTAACCAATACATTGGTTGGGTAAAACTTATCAAGCTCCGGTGTCTTGTGAGGCCAGCCTAATGTTGAGAAAGGCCAGAGCGCCGATGAGAACCATGTATCAAGAACGTCTTCATCTTGTGAAAGTTTGATATCACCCAGTTTATATTTTTCCCTGACCTCGTTTTCATCACGTGCAACATAAACGTTACCTGTCTCGTCATACCACGCGGGGATACGATGCCCCCACCAGAGTTGGCGGCTAATGCACCAGTCTTCAATATTGCGCATCCACTCGTAATAAGTCTTGTCCCAGTTTTCCGGTACGAATTTAATATCACCATTTTCAACCGCCTTGATTGCCGGGTCAGCCAGCGGCTGGATCTTTACATACCACTGATCCGTTAAATAGGGTTCGACCACAGCATGGGAACGATCACCGCGCGGTACCATTAACTTATGATCATCGATCTTTTCGATTAAATCTTCAGCTTCAAGATCAGCCAGGATTTGTTTACGTGCATCATAACGATCCAGTCCACAATACTTTTCCGGTGCCTGATCATTAACAGCAGCATCGATAGTAAAGATATTAATGAGTGGCAGGTCATGGCGTTGACCCACTTCATAGTCGTTGAAGTCATGGGCCGGTGTGATCTTGACACAACCGGTTCCAAATTCCGGATCGACATAGTCATCGGCAATAACAGGTATCGTACGATCTGTTAAGGGTAATTTAACCTGTTTACCAACCAGATTTTTATAACGTTCATCATCGGGATGCACGGCAACGGCCGCATCACCCAACATAGTTTCGGGACGGGTCGTAGCAACGACGATGTATTCCATACCATCAACCGGTTCAACCATTGGATAACGCATATGCCAAAGTTTGCCGTTTTCCTCTTCCGAAATGACCTCAAGATCCGATATTGCGGTATGTAGAACCGGGTCCCAGTTCACCAGGCGTTTGCCGCGATAGATCAAACCTTCGTCATATAAACGGACAAAGACTTCTTTGACGGCATCGGATAACCCTTCGTCCATTGTGAAACGTTCACGTGACCAGTCCATCGAAGTCCCTAATCTTCGTGACTGGCGTGTAATGGTGTTGCCGGAATGTTCTTTCCAGTCCCAGACGGCTTCGATAAATTTTTCCCGACCCAGATCATGACGGGTGTTCCCGTCTCGATGCTGGAGTTGACGTTCAACGACCATTTGCGTTGCAATGCCCGCATGGTCGGTACCGCATT
>JBNLAL010000304.1:0-2515 GCA_050302115.1 Gammaproteobacteria bacterium
GGCAAGATATAAAAATCGACACGTGACATGATTTAGTTCGAGATACGTTTATCTGGCTCTATTTAAAATGTATTGGGTCAATAATAGTACAGGGCGTCCTGTTGCTCCCTTATTATTTCCGGAAAGCCATGCCGTGCCAGCTATATCGAGATGGGCCCAATGATATTTTTCAGTAAATCGTGAGAGAAAACAGGCTGCTGTAACTGTGCCTGCTTCGCGGCCACCAATATTGGCCATATCCGCAAAAGGACTGTTCAATTGCTGTTGGTATTCATCCCACAAAGGCAATTGCCAGGCACGGTCACCGGACTCTTCACCTGCATTTAATAAATCTTTTGCCAGAGGATTGTGGTTACTCAATAAACCGGTTGCATGTTTACCTAATGCTATTACACAGGCGCCGGTAAGTGTCGCGATGTCGATAACGACGTCGGGATCAAAGCGTTCACTATAAGTTAGTGCGTCACAAAGTATCAGACGACCTTCTGCATCGGTGTTTAATACTTCAATGGTTTGACCAGACATGCTGGTAAAAATGTCTCCCGGTTTGGTGGCTGTTCCGCTGGGCATGTTTTCTGTAGTCGGGATAACGCCAACGACATTAATTGGCAATCCCATTTCTGCAACTGCTGCGATAGTACCAAGTACGGAAGCAGCACCACACATATCATATTTCATTTCATCCATAGCAGGTGCAGGTTTGATCGAGATACCTCCTGTATCAAAAGTGACCCCCTTGCCAACCAGGACAACAGGTTTACCGGCTTTCTTCGATCCCTTGTATTCGATGGTGATAAGTTTTGCCGGCTCTTTTGAGCCCTGAGAGACAGATAATAAAGAACCCATACCGAGTTTTTTCATCTCGGCTTCTTCCAAAACATTCACGATAAGTGATTTGTGGTTTTTACCTAATTCCTGTGCCTGTTTGGCCAGATAGGTTGGAGTACATATATTTGAAGGACGGTTTGCCAGATCACGGGTAAATTTAATCCCATTTGCTATGGCACGTCCTTCATCCAGCGCTTCTTCACCTTTTGGTAATTCACGACGTGTTGGGACGGTATAGGTGATCTTTCTCAGTGGTCTGCGATTTTGCTTTTTTTTGGTTTTTAGTTCATTAAATTGATATAGAGTTTGTTCGGCAACGATAACAGCCTGTTTGATCTTCCAGTAGTGGTCGCGACCCTTGATGTTCAGTTCGGTAAGATAATTGACGCCTTCAAGTGAACCGGTATCATTGAGCGCCTTGATGCTGTTAGCAATAATGGTGCGGTAATTTCTGTCATCAAGTTCTCTTTCCTTGCCACAGCCAATCAGCATGACTCGGTCGGCAATCATGCCAGGGACGTTATGAAGTAATAAGATCTGTCCCTTGCGGCCATCCATATCACCGCGGCGAATCAGATTAGATAGATATTTTTTACTGACCGAATCAATAGCTTTTGCAGGACCAGACAGCCGCCTTGATTCAAAAATGCCGACAATAACACAGGCGGTTCTCTGTTTTTCCGGGTTACCACTTTTTATATTAAAATCCATACCAACTCCAAAATTTATCAATTACAGTATGTAGATTATTGTTATTTCTTGGTAAATTGTTTGTCAGGATTGAATTATTTTATTACCAATTTAAATCCAAAAGTGACAAAAGGGTTATATTTTTGTCAAAAGTCAGGATAGTGTGAAAAAAAACAATATTTTTACAAGTTTATTCATTTATCCTGAACTAAGCAAAAGCACTTACAGCCCAGGACTTATATTTTGATTCTGCAACGTTATATTTTTCGTGAACTATTACAAAAGTTAGCCTGGATTCTGGGTTTGCTTACTTTAGTTATAGCCAGTAACCGATTTGTCGGTTTTCTGGCTGATGCTGCCGAGGGTAGTTTACCTGGCGATTATGTCTTTCTGATGCTGGGTTACAAGATGTTGGCAACCTTACCCAAAATTTTTCCTGTATCTATCCTGGTTGCAATTTTGTTGGTTTTTTCCCGTATGGCAAATGATCGTGAACTGGTTGTTCTATCTGCATCAGGAATAAGCCGTATATTTCAACTTAACGTAGTGACACGCTTCGCTGCAATTTTTTGTGTCATTGTCGCAATAGTCACCTTGTATCTTGCTCCTTTGGCAGAAAGAAATATTCATGCCTTAAAACAAAAGGCAAAACAGGAGTCAGATATTTCAGGAATCAAACCAGGCCAGTTCAAGGAGTTCAGTAAGGGTGATCGTGTCGTTTATGTGCAAAAACCTTCGATAGATAAGCTTTCAATGGAAGAAGTTTTTCTTCAAGTTCGTCAGGAGGGGAAACTGGGTGTATTAACCTCAGACAGTGCTCGATTTAAAATTGATGAAACTTCGGGTAATAAATATATAGTTTTCAGTAATGGACGTCGTTATGTCGGACAGCCGGGAATGTTGGATTATCAAATAACAGATTATGAGAAATACGCACTTCTAACTGAAGTGGCTAAAGTAAGTGTTGGAGGTGGAAAAACTGCCGGTTTGGCAACAT
>JBNLAL010000305.1:0-2515 GCA_050302115.1 Gammaproteobacteria bacterium
GTTCAAAAAGGACGCCGGTTTCGATGCGTTGCTGGCCGAGCGATTTTCGAAAACGCATGCCCAGGCCTGCCGTTGCGAATTGTTCGAGTGGCGGGAATACCCCGAGGGCAGGCTGGCTGAAATCATTGTCCTGGACCAGTTTTCCCGCAACATGTTTCGCGACACAGCACGTGCCTTTGCTTATGACGGTATGGCCTTGATACTTTCACAGGAGGCGATCTCTGCTGAATTTGATCGTGAACTGTCGGCAGTTGAAAACAGCTTTCTCTTTATGCCGTTCATGCACAGTGAGTCTGCCATGATTCATGAACTGGCCGTAATACTGTATGAAAAAAACGGTATTCAAAATAATCTTGATTATGAAATAAAACATAAGGCGATCATTGATCAGTTTGGTCGCTACCCGCATCGCAACGCGATACTCGGCAGGGAATCGACGCCTGAAGAGATCGCGTTCCTGAAAGAACCGGGTTCGTCCTTTTAAAATTGATCAACCGAAAAGCCTCTTCTAACTTTAACTATGAAGTTTTATTTAAGGCATACTGACAATCAGAAAACGTACCAAAACAAATCTGTCCGGCACGATATGATTTAAGTTGTATTAATTTTCTCCAATCAATTTATGGAGGCACTATGTCCGCTAACCCGATAAGCCTTGTTGAAGTCGAAGAATCCAAAACCGGCCGCTATACACAAAGGATGACATACGGTCGTCATGAATTAATTGCCGATGAACCGGAAAGTGTTGGGGGTAATGATTCCGGCCCCGGTCCGTATGAATATTTATTGATGGGTCTGGGGGCCTGTACCAGCATGACAATACGCATGTATGCGGAACGCAAACAATATCCTCTCGATCATGTACGGGTACGTTTGAACCATCGCAAGATCCATGTTGATGATTGCAATGATTGCGAGTCGAAAGAAGGGAAGGTTGATGAGATCACGCGCGAGATCATGCTTGAAGGCAATTTAACTGAAGAACAACGTCAACAACTGCTGGAGATCGCCAACCGCTGTCCGGTACACAGAACTTTAACATCCGAGATCAAGGTACGGTCAAAGCTTGTCGATTAAATTATTCAGGTTTTGAATCTTAAAAACGGCTTATAACATTAAAGCGTGTCCGGCCGCAGCATCCACTCGATATGCCAACTCCCTTCGGGATCCTGCTTCAGGCAGACGACACTACCCGGTAGATAACTCACGATGGCGGGCTCTTCGTTTCCCGTAACCAGATAGGACACCATCTTCGCCATGAACGGCAAGTGCCCGACGATCATGGTATTGTTTTTTACCTCATGATCTTCGAAAGAGAATTCCTGTACCGGATCGTTTGGACTAATCCCATCGATCTCTTCCAGGTCACCGTTCACTAATAAGAGTTCTGCCAGGATTTCTGCGGTTTGTTGTGCACGTAATTTAGTGCTGTGCAGCATTCTGCTGACTTTATTATCCGAATCAGCCAGGATCTCGGCGACGTGATGAACCTCTTCCTCTCCATGCGGAGTTAACGGGCGTTCCGGGTCATCTTCTTTTGACACGGCCTCACCATGTTGCACCAGGTAGAGTTTCATAGAGATAATTATAGACAGAGATCTGGAAAGGTCAGGGTCTTTATCATTACTTTTCTAACGCTATGCACTACACTTGCCTCCCATGGGGCAAAAAACAACCAATATCCTGGTCTTTATCTTCATCATTGCTTTTGTCAGCATGGCCTACAACTTCATGGGTAAGGTACCGGGTATTGTTTTCTTCGTTGCCTCGGTAGGTGGATTTATTCTGTGGCGCTTCACGACATACAAAACGCTAATCGATCCGCTTAAAGTGATCATTCCTTATTTGGTTACGATCATTCTTTTTATTATCCATGTTTATGAAGAATACCTGACAGACTTTGAAGTAGCCGTCACTGATATCTTCGGCTTTCATGTCAATGAACAAACCTTTATGACCATAGCCGCATTCATGGCGCCGGCTATGTGGGTTCTGGGCGCAATCTTATTATTAAAGAAAACTCATTTCGGTTATTACTTTTTGAGTTTCTTTATTATTGCTATGACCATGGCGGAACTCTCGCATTATATTTTTCCTTTCCTGGAAGACGGAACGTTTCATTATGTCTCAGGCATGTATACCGCTGCCTTACCGCTTATCCCTGCAGCTTATGCCTTGTATATTGTCTTGCGTGAAATCAAACTGGAAAAAGCAAAGCTATCCTGATTAACACTGGAGTAAAACATGAAGTGGGTGCTTCTATTTATTGTTCTATTGCCCAACGGTGATAAAGAAGTTGAGCAAATGAAATTTGAAACTCAGGCATTATGTGAAACTGCAATAAGTAAACTCACGGAATATACCGATAGTATTGAAGATGCACAGGTGAAAAAATACGGCCTGCAGGCCCCTGAAAAAATAAAACCCATTATGTGTATCCAGGTTGCAAAATAAGCCGGGGCTTTTTTGGTCGTTGATTTATTGAATACCTCGTTAATTCATTAAAAAGTTCTAT
>JBNLAL010000306.1:0-2505 GCA_050302115.1 Gammaproteobacteria bacterium
AAGGGATTACATCACGAATGTTCGTTATACCAGATACCAGCATCAATAAACGTTCAAAACCGAGACCAAAACCTGCATGAGGTACAGAACCATACTTACGTGTATCCAGGTACCACCAGTAATCGGTTTCATTAAAACCCAGTTCGTTAATACGTCTTTTCAATACATCATACCGTTCTTCACGTTGACTACCGCCAATAATCTCACCTATTGAAGGCACCAGGATATCCATAGCAGCGACGGTTTTATCATCGTCATTTAGTCGCATATAAAAGGCTTTAATATCTTTTGGATAGTCATAAACAATAACAGGCTGTTTAAAGTGTTGCTCTGTCAGGAAACGTTCATGTTCTGATTGCAGGTCTTTTCCCCATGCCACCTCATATTCAAACTTCTTGCCGGATTGCTCCAGAATCTTGATTGCCTCGGTGTAAGGCAAACGCACAAAATCATTATTAACGATATTTTCCAGGGTGTTCATCAACTCCTTATCAACAAACTTTGCGAACAACATCAGATCTTCACTACATTCATCCATCGTGTATTTAACAAGGTATTGAATAAACTCTTGACCCAGTTTCATATCGTCCTGCAAATCGGCAAATGCCATCTCCGGTTCGATCATCCAGAACTCGGCCATATGTCGACTGGTATTGGAATTTTCTGATCGGAAGGTTGGACCGAAGGTATATACATCTCCCAGACTGAGACAAAAGGTTTCAACAGAAAGTTGACCCGAAACAGTCAGGTTCGCTTCCTTACCAAAAAAATCTTCACTGAAATCAACCTTGCCCTCTTTTTTGGGAATCTCATGCAGATCAAACGTCGTTACCCGAAACATCTCACCAGCCCCTTCACAATCCGAACCGGTAATAATCGGCGTATGTATCCAGTTAAAACCTCGCTCCTGAAAAAATTCATGGATCGCGTGTGACAATTTGGAACGAATACGAAAGATCGCGCTGTATTTATTAGAACGTGGTCTTAGATGTGCAATAGTCCTCAAATACTCATCCGTATGGCGTTTCTTTTGTAATGGATAGTCATCAGGGGCATGCCCCAACACTTCAACCTGATTCGCACGTATTTCCCATCTTTGTCCTTTACCAGGAGATTCAACCAGTTCACCATTAACGGAGATTGCAGCACCTGTTGTCAGTTTGACCACTTCCTGATAATTATCGATATCGTTGTCAGCAATTACCTGGATATTAGCCAGACAGGAGCCGTCATTTAATTCAATAAAGGAAAAATCCTTACTCTCCCGTTGAGTTCTGATCCATCCCTTTAACAGCACTTCATTCTCAGCCTTATCGGTGTTTAATAAATCTTTAATTTTCGTTCTTTCAACCATGTTAAACATCTCTGACAATTTTAATTATTCTACAACACGAATGTATTCCCCTGTAGCTTCACGACTGGTACCAACAACCAGTCGCTTATTACCATCAATATCTTCCTCAAGATAACCGGCAACTTCGATCTTGTCGCCTTTCTCTGCCTGACCAATGTAAGTAGCAGTATAAACTACAACTTGTTCAATCATGTCGTGATCAATATAAAAACGTGCCGGAAAGTCAAAAGCGAAAGTATCATCGATCACGTTAGCAATTATGTTTTCTTTGTATAACTTTTTAAACTGCCTGTTCTCATCAACTGCCTCGCCTGCCAAAGGTATCATTGTGAAATCTACCTTGGTATTGCCGCAAACACATTTATTAAACTTTCTCTTTTCATATTTCTTATATTCATCGATGTTTAGTTCGCAGTCTCGTCTTTGCCAGGCATCCTCCCAATCTGTATGTGTTAAATCAGACAAGGCGCCAGTTTCGATATATTGCCTAATTAATGTTCGTATTTTAAAAAAAATATCTCGTCCATAAACTACCATATCAATATCAGACTCTGGGTTTTGAGAATCCAGCATTAATGAACCGGTTATGCCAATGTTCTTTTTTTCAATACCAGCATCAACCAGAAGTTGAATCATTTTTTTTGCATCCGCTTGTATGGCATCAGGATTATCCATATCCTGTAACTTTATGACAGTTTCCTCGGGGCGATAAATACAGGAAATTGATTTTAAAGGGATACCATGTAACTCAATATCAGCATATTGACTATGAAATGCAAAGTCGGGGAAAGATCCTTCAATATATTTTTGCGCCTTTTTTGTACTCAGCTTATGCATTCCCTTTTCATCTTTAATATATCGGAGAAAAGTTAAAACCCGTTCGTCTTCCTGAATATCACTGACCACCGCAAAAAATAATTCGTCATTAACAGCAACGTAATCTTTAGGACGTATATGCATTGCTATTTTTTTAATTCCTTATAACGAAAACAGTCAACAACATGATCATTAACCATTCCGGTAGCCTGCATAAAAGCATAACAGATCGTTGTCCCGACAAAGGTAAAACCACGTTGTTTTAAATCTTTAGACATTTGATCAGAGATTGGTGTATTGGCAGGTATCGCTTTTAAGCTCTTCCATTTATTGTG
>JBNLAL010000307.1:0-2502 GCA_050302115.1 Gammaproteobacteria bacterium
CTGATGAACTTAAAAATAAAAGCGGCTAGTAAAAAGCCTCAATACATTCCTGATCCCGATTTAAACCGACTAAAAAGTCATACACGTGACTCGAATCTTCGGCTGTTTGTTTTTCGATCACTGATTTCAAGACAGGATAATTATCCAGATCTTCATCTGTAATATTCTTAAATCCCATATCCCAACCATTAAACTGTCTTTTATCTATTTCCTTTTCTAATAATAATTTTATATTTTTGTGGCGCCTGTCCTTAAGAATAGTTTCATACAATCGTTTTATCGTTTCTTCTTCACCTTCCAGTACCTGTATGAAATTGCCATTATGATGCAATAAAACACCAGTTACCTTGTGTTCAGCGTTGCTTTGTCTGGCCGCATAAAGCAAGGAAGATATATCAATATCCCCTAAATAAGTCTCAACCTCGCTGCTATAGATAAGTGTATGCATTGCTTATCTCCTGCAATTGATTACGTCATTATTAACTTCTTAATAGAAGTATAGACAATGACACAACTGATTCAATTATATCCCCACTATTGCATTTACCCGGTTTTTTTATTTTATTACTTTAACTCCTCGCCAAAATGCAATGTGATCTTTGATATTTGCGGCAGCATCCTTAGGCGAGGGATAAAACCAGGCAGCATCTATATTCTCTTGTCCATTTACAAGGATAGAATAATAACTGGCCTCTCCTTTCCAGCTACAGGTAGTATGTGTATTACTATCAATAAAATATTGTTTATTTATTGAATCTGGCGGGAAATAGATATTCCCTTCGACCTCTTCGTAATTATCGCTTTCCGCCAGAACTACACCGTTCCAGGTAGCCTTTGCCACTTCTAATCTCCATAAAGTGTCATGATTACTTTACGACAATGTGGAGACGTCCGATGTTCCCACAAATAAATACCCTGCCACGTGCCTAACTGACAACAGGCATTGGAAACTGGCAAGGTTAAGCTAACGTTTGTAATGACAGTGCGTATATGTGCCGGCATATCATCTGGTCCTTCCATGTCATGTACAAACATCGGATCACCATCAGGTGTAATACTTTGCATAAAGGTTTCCAGATCATTTCGAACATCCGGATCGGCATTTTCACACAAAATCAATGAAGCACTGGTATGCTGAATAAACAAATGACACAAGCCCTGTTGTAAACCGCTTTCAGCAACCAGTTTTTGAACCTGATTTGTAATTTGTACAGTACCACGCCCACTGGTATTGACCTGCAATGTATGTTGGAGTGTTGTCATAAGGCTGGATTATTTTTCAAATTGAAAACTGTTTGATTGAGATGTGAATAAAAATCCAGGACATGTCGTGTGTTGGTACCCAGATCACCTTTGCCCATACGAGATTTTGATCTCACGTTTACAATACGTTCATTCTCTTTATTTCTGATATTGATATAAACATCATCTTTAAATTTAAACAATGGTGTAGTAACGACAGCATGTAATGTTAATGCTTTGCTGTCCTCTTGTATAATTTCCCAACCCAGTTGTTTAATGACATTTACTACCGAATTAAATAATAAAGCCTGCTCCTGAGGATACGAATGAGGATGTAATTCTACATAAGGAGAATCTATTGATGTACTGGCTTCATTATTACCCAGGTAATAAGCCAACCGGTTAAAGGGGCCGGGAGCCTCCAGCCAGGGCAAATCATTACGAATTAATGTTATCACTACCAGCAGCAAAGGGATCGCCAACAAGGTACTAAACAGCATCACCATTTTTGAAATCATCTATAATTCAACAGTTATTAATGAAAAATTAAACACAATAATGAGTGCACGTCCTGATTTAAACGATACTACAGTGAAAACCACTAGCAAAGTGGTCTGGTTTGCTATTCAATCCAGCGCTCCCCTGTTCATTATTGCTATCCTGCTATTTGAATATATCGCAGAACTCCAGCCGGTATTGGTGGAACTCAGGAATGTCTTCATTGGATTATGTGTTGTTAGTCTTCCCACACCTTTCATCATATTAAATCTTTTTAAACAAAAGCAACGGGAGGTCAGTAACAATATTCAATTAGGTATGGATAATGATGCAAAGTTGCTGCAGAGCTACATGTCGTTATTAATCATCGGTCTTTCCCTGTGTAATCTTTCTGCGGTACTGGGATTAATCCTTTACATAACTACCGGTGAAATTGAATTATCGATTTTCTTTATTATTGTTTCATTGTTGCTGGGTTTTTTATATAAGCCTTCATTGTCATAAACTAGATTTTTTGTGTTAAACGATCTTCAATAAAGGCATAAAACTGACTGGAATTACTAAATAACCAGCCGAGTTGTAATTGACAAGACTGACATAAAACAATCTGCCACAGATAACCGGGAAACCAGCTATGTTCTTCAGTACCTGCACCGATCGCCATACAGGCTGTTGCAGTTTGATAACAATTAACGGTATACACAAAACCTGCAGGATTGGTAAATGTGTGGGAGCAGGCACCATTGACCGTAATGGCCTGTT
>JBNLAL010000308.1:0-2501 GCA_050302115.1 Gammaproteobacteria bacterium
GGGCATTGTAAGTATGTTTTTGAGAGTATTTGTTATCGCTACAATCCATAACCTTATTGAAAGGCTTAGAAAGTGACTGTAAAAATCGATAGACAAGCCTATGCCGAACTGTTTGGCCATACTGTTGGTGATCGTATTCGCCTTGCAGGTGAAGGTGAGGCCGGAGAAAACAATGGACCTCCAGGGGATCTCTATGTTCATATCAATGTAAAAGAACACCCGATCTTCGTACGTGATGGAACAGATCTTTATTGTGATGTACCGATCAGTTTTACGACTGCTGCATTAGGTGGTGAACTTGAAGTTCCTACACTGGATGGCAAAGTAAAATTAAAAATTCCAGCTGAAACGCAAAGCGGCAAGATGTTTCGTTTGCGTTCCAAAGGTGTGCGTTCCGTCAGGAGTTCCTCAAAAGGCGATCTGCTATGTCGCGTTGTCGTTGAGACACCGGTAAAACTTAGCAATAAACAGAAAGAATTATTAAAACAATTTGAAACTGAAATGGAATCGGGTGGAACGAAGCATAGTCCGCAAGCGACATCATGGCTGGATGGCGTTAAAAAGTTCTTTGATTCCATGACCGGTTAATGCTGGCCCTCATAATCTAGTAACATTGCTTACTTTTATTACTAAACAATGATTGATTAAATATGTATGAAAAAAGATATTCTTGATCGTTATACGCGCACTGATGACGGCAGGTATATTATTGATATAACGGCAGGGAAAATTGAATATCTATACAATAATTTTGATAAGCATGCGCCTTATATACGAAAAGACCTTGATCAGGAACTCGTAGATTACATTATCGATTGTGTAAAAGAGATTGGTAAAGGAGATATTCTTATACAGTTCAGAATTGATGAAAAGGTTGAAGCTGAACTGATTGAACGTATAAAGACCAGTATTAAAAACTATTTTCTTTACATGAAAGAACTCGAAATTCTAGAGTTAAAGCAAATGCGGCGAAGGTCACTCATTTTCTTTTTAATTGGTATCGCCATAATGTTACTTTCCATCTGGGTAAATGATTTAGAGATGATACGAGAAACAGCAATTGGACATGTCTTTGCTGAAGGTTTAACTGTTGCAGCATGGGTATCATTTTGGGAGTCAGCGGCAATTTTCCTGATAAACTGGATACCTCACCGAAGGCAGATCAAACAATTTCAACAGATAGCAGAAGCTACAGTTCAAATTATCCAAAATTGAACAAATCATTATATGTAAATAAATTTATTGTGAACTGCTATCGTATTGGTTCACTGACAGGAACTTTATCCGCGGGTATACTCTTAATTAGTTTTAAACCATGAAAGGCAAATAGATTATGGCGGTTAGAATAGGAGTTTGTGGTGCAGCGGGCAGGATGGGCAAGACTATCCTGGAGGTATGTAACGAGACGGATGGTGTCGAGGTTACAGCTGCAGTTGAATACAGTGGTTCATCGATGTTGGGTCTGGATGCCGGTGAATTGGCGGGTATCGGTAAGAACGGTGTGACCATAACAGATGATATTTCTGCTCATGCCGATCACGTCGATGTTGTTATTGATTTTACCCTGGCGACATCGGTAGCGGCTAACATCCAAAAATGTGTAGCAGCGGGCTGCAAGATGGTTATTGGTACGACCGGCTTAACACCGGAAGATCATGATTTAATCAAAAGTGCTGCAAACAAGATTGCAATTATGTATGCACCCAATATGAGTATCGGTGTAAACCTGTGTTTAAAATTACTGGAGATGACAGCCAAAGTCATTGGTAATGATACTGACATAGAGATCATTGAAGCACACCATCGTCATAAAAAAGATGCACCTTCCGGTACAGCATTGCGGATGGGTGAAGTAGTTGCACATACACTTGGACGAAATTTACAGGATTGTGCGGTGTTCGGGCGTGAAGGCATTACAGGTGAACGTGATAAAAATACGATTGGGTTTGAAACAATACGTGCCGGTGATATTGTAGGTGATCATACGGTGATGTTTGCAGCAGCAGGTGAGCGAGTTGAAATTACCCATAAGGCAACATCAAGGAAAACTTTTGCCAGTGGTGCAGTCAGGGCGGCACAGTGGTTAGTTAAAAAAGAAAAAGGACTTTATGATATGCAGGATGTTTTAGAACTAAAATAATTAAATATGAGAGGGTCATACGGATATTGACCTGTAACCAAAAGGAGATGGTTTGCTATGTCAGACGTAAAGCAAATAGAACAACTATATAGTAATTCTTATCTGAGTTATTTTGCCTCCTATGTCGGTGCTATTTTTGTATTAATCTTATTTGAAAATATTACTGACAAAACCGTATTGTATAGCTGGTTTATTATATTTACGGTATTAACGGGAATTCGTTTTTGCATTACCTGGTTATTTCATAGAAAAGATCATGTGAATAATCCGGACACCTGGTTAATCGCTTTTCTTTGTATGTCATTGGTCTCAGGCACGCTGTGGGGCTTGACCGGTTTTGTATTAGTGCCTCAGGGTAATT
>JBNLAL010000309.1:0-2498 GCA_050302115.1 Gammaproteobacteria bacterium
CGTGGATGGATAGACGATGTTATTCAATACTTATATACGACATTAAGCTCTATTCCGGGTGTATTATTAATTGCATCGGCAGCACTGATGTTGGAAATCTATATGGCAAAACATGCTGATGAATTTTCAAGTTTGGTTGCAAGGGCAGATTTACGCTTATTATTTTTATGTCTAATTCTGGGTATTACAAGTTGGACAGGGTTATGTCGTTTATTACGTGGTGAAGCATTAAAATTAAGAGAGATTGGCTATATAGAAGCCGCATCAGCATTTGGTGTTGGAAATATGGCCATTGTCTTTCGTCATTTATTACCCAATGTCATGCACATTGTGATGATATCAGTCGTGATAGACTTTAGTGGATTGGTACTTGCTGAAGCAGTACTTACTTATATTAATATTGGTGTTGATCCCAGTATGGAGAGTTGGGGCAATATGATTAATAGTGCCCGACTTGAGCTTGCCCGAGAACCAGTAGTTTGGTGGTCATTGGTTGCAGCCTTTATATTCATGCTAACCCTGGTGTTGTCGGCGAATTTGTTTGCTGATGCAGTAAGAGATGCTTTTGATCCAAGAATGAGAAAAATAATATGACACATAATAATGTTCCATTACCCACTGATCGAATACCGGTAATTAGAGTTGTCGCAATGCCGAAAGACACTAACCCGGGTGGCATTATTTTTGGTGGCTGGATTATGTCACAGGTAGATATTGCTGCAGCAATTCCTGCCATAGAACGAGCAAAGGGCAGGGTGACTACCGTTGCTGTAAACTCAATGGAATTTCATGAGCCAGTCTTTGTTGGTGATGTTATATCGTGTTATGCCGATATCAGTAAAACAGGGAATACATCGATTACTGTAAAAGTTGAAGTCTATGCTGAAAGAAATTTTGCTAACAAGGAAACTGTGAAAGTGACAGAAGCAGAACTAATCTATGTTGCTATTGATAAAGATCGTAGACCAAGAAAACTACCGGAACTGTAATCAACATGTCTGATACCTTAATTGAAGTAAACAACCTTACCACCTGCTTTGGCAGTAACAGCAATCCGGTCAAGGTCGTTGATGATGTCAGTTTCAAAATTGATCGTGGCGAGACGTTTGTATTATTAGGTGAATCCGGTAGTGGTAAATCAATTACAGCATTGTCCATGATGCGATTGCTGCCACCAGCTGCGCGGATAACTGGCGGTCAAGTCAGTATGAATGGTCAGGATTTATTTAAATTATCTGAAAGACAAATGCGCGATGTGCGTGGTGCAAAAATTAGTATGATCTTTCAGGAACCGCAAACCTCACTTAATCCGGTTTTAACTGCTGGCCAACAGATCCAGGAAACCTTGTTTCGTCATAAAAAATTATCGAAACAGGACTGTATCAAACGCAGTATTGAATTACTGGATGCTGTGGGTATCCCGGAACCGGATAGACGTATTAACGAATATCCACATCAATTTTCCGGCGGTATGAAACAACGTATTATGATAGCGATTGCTCTGGCAGCCGAACCGGATTTATTGATTGCGGATGAACCGACGACTGCACTGGATGTTACCATTCAAGCCCAGGTTCTGGAGTTATTAAACAAGTTACAGAAAGACACCGGGATGGCGATTCTTTTTATTACCCATGATCTCGGTGTTACATCACAAATGGCAGATCATATTGCGGTAATGCGTCAGGGTGTCATTGTCGAAGCCAAAGATAACAAAAGCTTGTTTGCAAAGCCGGAGCATCCTTATACCTTGCAATTATTTGATGCGATACCCAGTTGGGAAAAACGATTATCAGAAAATGACCCGGTGGAAAAGGAAAGAACTGAAGAGCAATCCTTGCTCAAGATATCAGATTTGAAAGTCTATTATCCTATTCGTAAAGGTATTTTTAAACGTGTTGTAGGGCATGTTAAGGCTGTTGATGGTGTAACGATCGATGTGCACGCCGGTGAAACTGTAGCGATTGTTGGTGAGTCAGGTTCCGGCAAAACAACCATGGGTAAAGGTATATTACGTTTGTTACAAACAACCGATGGCGAGGTGTTATATCAAGGTGAAGACTTAAGTCATCTGGATGCAAAGTCATTACGCAATATACGTTCAGAGATACAGATTGTTTTTCAGGATCCCTATTCATCTATGAATCCAAGAATGATGATCCGTGATATTTTACAGGAAGGCATGCTGGCACAGGGGGTAGGGGAAACACAACAGGAGCGTGACCAACTATCTGAAGAATTATTGCAACAAGTTGGCTTATTACCTGAACATCTGTTTCGGTACCCGCATGAATTTTCCGGTGGGCAACGTCAGCGTATCTGTATTGCACGGGCATTAGCAGTTAAGCCAAAGTTAATCATTTGTGATGAACCAACCAGTGCATTAGATGTTTCAGTCCAAGCACAGATTATTGAATTACTTCAAGAATTGCAGAGTGTTAAAGGAATCAGTTATCTATTCATCACGCATGACCTGGCAGTTGTGTCAGAAATTGCAG
>JBNLAL010000310.1:0-2489 GCA_050302115.1 Gammaproteobacteria bacterium
TGCGGATTATGTTTTAAAGTTGGCGATCAGTCTAGATCAAATTGGACAATATGAAACTGCCTACGACTATTACAAAACTGCAATTGAATTAGCTAAAGTCTCCAGTGGAGATTTTGATTTTGCCTCAGTCAATAATCGTATCTATGCATTATCTAATATAATAGATTCAAAATTATGACAGGCCCACACAAAAAACATTTACGTCTGGGTGAAATCCTCGTACAAAAAGGTGTTACTACACACGACCAAATCAATATCGCTTTAACAGAGCAGAAACGTAGTAAAGAACATTTAGGAAAAATTCTGGTAAGACTTGGTTTCGCAACAGAGGCTATTATCAGAGATGTTATTGGTGGTGTAATTGGACAGGAGAGTGTGGACCTGACCAAAGCGGTTGCAGATGGTGAAGCCGTTTCCATGATTCCAAAAGCAATGGCGAGACGGCTCAGGGTCTTGCCATTAACGTATGATAGCTCAAACCGCCGATTAACTTTGGCCATGGCTGACACGTTTAATGTTGTTGCACTGGATCAAATCAATACACACTTGGGCGGAAACGCAGAGGTCATTCCTGTATTAGCCGGTGAGGCTGAAATTGAAAAGGCGATTGATAAATTTTATGGTTTTGAGTTATCGGTTGATGGAATTTTACATGAAATAGAAACCGGCGAGATCGATTATCAAAGTCTTGAAGCAGAGTCAGCGGAATACAGTCAACCTGTCGTTCGTTTGGTAAATGCATTATTAGCTGACGCGGTAAAACGTAATGCATCAGATATACACTTTGAACCTGAAGAAGGCTTTTTACGTTTTCGATATCGGATTGATGGTGTTCTGAAACAGATACGTAGTTTGCATAAACATTACTGGTCTGCCATTGCTGTAAGGGTAAAGGTGATGGCCGGAATGGATATTGCCGAAACGCGTGCCCCTCAGGATGGACGAATTTCTTTATCATTATCTGGCCGTAAAGTTGACTTTCGAGTTTCTACCTTGCCAACAGTACATGGTGAAAATATTGTTTTGCGTGTGCTCGACAGACAGAAAGGCATTGTCTCGTTTGAAGATTTGGGTTTAAAAGAAGATGCACTTAATACTTTAAAGTTAATGGTGGCCAGACCTGAAGGAATAATTCTGGTAACAGGACCAACAGGTAGTGGTAAAACCACCACTTTGTATTCCATATTGGCTTATTTAAATACTGAATCAGTAAATATAATGACGTTGGAAGATCCGGTGGAATACCCTACTACCATGATACGACAAACTTCCGCTAATGAAACTTCCCGTCTTGACTTTGCCAGTGGTATTCGATCATTAATGAGACAGGACCCGGATATTATCCTGGTTGGTGAGATCAGGGATGAAGATACGGCGAGCATGGCTTTTCGTGCAGCAATGACCGGACATCAGGTTTTTTCTACACTACATACAAATTCAGCTTTAGGCTCGATACCAAGATTACTCGATATAGGTGTTAAACCGGATATCATAGCAGGAAACATCATTGGTATAGTTGCACAACGACTCATTCGAAGTTTGTGTGACAATTGCAAGGTTTCTTATCTTTTAGGTGAAATGGAGCGTAATTTACTTGGTTTGAAAGTTACCGATAAACAAAAAGAAATATATAAATCCAAAGGTTGTGAAGCCTGTAGTTTCGATGGTTATCGTGGTCGAATCGCTTTACAGGAAGTTTTACACTTTGACTCAGACATGGATGAATTAATCGCACGTAAAGGAACGCAACGAGATCTGTTGCGTATGGCATTATCCAAAGGCTTTAGAACATTAGCCGATGTTGGTGCAAGCCGGGTTCTGGATGGTTCTACCAGCCTGGAGGAAATGTCGCGAGTTATAGATTTAACAGACAGATTAAAAATAAAAACTCATTAGTTATGGAGTTTTATCAGTATAAAGCTATTGATGAACAGGGCCGAATCCATAATGGTCAGGTTGATGCAGTTAATACTGCCGACCTTGAAATGCGTTTGCGGAAGCTGGGTCTTGATCTCATTAACTATAAGCAGGTCAAATCTAATGTAAAACGTGTAGCGGGTTCAGGTGTTAAACGTAGGGACCTGATTACTTTCTGTTTTCATCTTGAACAAACATCGCGTGCAGGTGTACCTATTCTGGAGAGTTTACAGGACTTAAGAGATAGTGCAGATAACCCAAGATTAGCCGAAGTGACAAATGCCATGATTGAAGCTGTTGAAGGTGGTAGCACCCTTTCTGAGGCAATGAAACAATTCGAAGATGTATTTGGAAGTATCTTCACGAATCTTGTAAATGCCGGGGAACAATCAGGCGAACTAAGTCAGGTATTTGAAAAACTGGGTGAGAGTCTTAAATGGCAGGATGAACAGGCAGCACAAACTAAAAAACTATTGATGTATCCATTGTTTGTTGGTGTTGTTGTTAGTGGGGTGGTGTTTTTTTTGATGATATACCTGGTGCCACAACTGATAAGTTTTGTTAAGAATATG
>JBNLAL010000311.1:0-2470 GCA_050302115.1 Gammaproteobacteria bacterium
TGGATAAAAGAACGTCAGAATTTTTCTGAAAAATTTATATGTTTGATCGTAACAAAATTATACATATCGGTGGTATGGCAATTGCCTTGGGCACATTATGGTTATTACTTTCCGGTCATTATACGCCATTCATGCTAAGTCTGGCCGTGGTGTCTATTGTGCTGGTCATATTTATAAGTTTACGCATGAAATTAGTTAAATACGATCAACCGGACGTCTTCCGTCAAGTTGTTCGGTTAATCCCCTATTCTTTTTGGCTAATCAAAGAGATTTTGAAATCGAATATAGATGTTATTAAGCGAATTATAAATCCTGAGCTACCGATAAGCCCACGTATTATCTGGGTTAAATCAAGTCAGAAAAATGATCTGGCACGTGTTGTTTATGCCAATTCAATTACATTAACACCTGGTACGATCTCGATCGATGTCGATGGAAATGACATTGAAGTACATGCACTCTCTGTTAATGGAGCTGAAGATCTGAAAGAGGGTGAAATGGACAAGAAAATAACACAGGTAGAGGCGTAGCTCTTTGTTTGAAATTGCAATAGGACTGATCTTATTTGCCATGTTTCTGGCTTTGCTATCGGCAATTATTGGTAATACTGTTTATGACAAGATTCTTGCAGTTAATATTTTCGGTACTGTGACCGTATTATTTATTGCTGTATTTGGTTTTTTAACTGAACGTCCCGAGTTTCTTGACATTGCATTGGTTTATGCATTGATAAATTTTGTCACAACAATCGCTATCCTGAAATTTTTTGAATATGGTGATATGGGCAGAAGATCCCATATTAATGAAGAAGCAGATATATGATGGATATTTTACATACAATTGGAGGTGTATTGGTTATTGCTGGTTCATTGGCCATTATAATTGGATTAGTGGGTGTTTATCGTATGCCTGACTTTTTTACCCGTTTGCATGCGGCCAGTATCGTTGACACGATGGGTACAATGACAATTACTGTAGGGCTCATACTTTATTCCGGAATAAGTTTAATAAGTGTTAAATTATTATTGATTATGTTTTTTATAATGGTGACCACACCTGCTGCTGCTCATGCTCTTGCAAAATCTGCATTACATGGAGATTTAAAACCTATATTGGAAGAAGAAAAACAATGACAGCGACTGTTATTAATATTGTTTTATTATGTTTGCTTGTCATCGCCGCTTTAGCAATTAATCAGCAAAGAAATCTGTTTTCCACAGTAATGCTAACAGGAATATACAGTTTACTGTGTGCTTCGCTTTTTGTTTGTCTTGATGCCGTTGATGTTGCATTTACCGAAGCTTCAGTGGGTGCCGGTATTGCAACGATATTATTTTTAGGTACGTTGGCATTGACAAGTTTTGAAGAGAAAACTGAAATCAGGATTTCTTTCCCTGGTCTGCTAATGGTACTAGTTACAGGTAGTTTGCTTATTTACGGCGTGATAGATATTCCAGCCTTTGGAGATGCAAATAATCCTGTACATACTTATTTAGCCAATAAATATGTTGATGAGTCAGCAGTAGAAATTGGCGTGCCTAATCTGGTGACTTCAATCCTTGCCAGTTACAGGGGGTATGACACTTTGGGAGAGACAACCGTTATCTTCACTGCAGGTATTGGTGTGTTAATGTTATTAGGTCGCGGAAAAGGTGACAAAAAAGGTTTACTGGATGAGGATCTGCATTAATGGAACATCACCTGGTATTAAGAGTTGTTGCACGATTATTGATTCCAATGATTATGCTTTTTGCACTGTATGTGCAATTCCATGGTGATTATGGCCCTGGCGGAGGCTTTCAGGCCGGTGTAATCTTTTCTGTCGGTTTTATTTTGTACGGTTTGATTTATGGTGTGGATAAGTTACGTGAAGTTATTCACCCGGCACTTGTACGTACACTAGCTGCACTAGGTGTATTGATTTATGCCGGTGTTGGAATTATTGGCATGTTAAATGGTGCTGAATTTCTTAACTATAGTGTGCTAGCCCAGAATACTGTTTCCGGTCAACACCTGGGTATATTTTTAATTGAACTGGGAGTTGGTTTAACTGTGGCATCAACTATGACGATTTTATTTTACGCTTTTGCCAGACCCTAAAATATCAAGGTTATTGGTAGTCACTTATTAACCACTCTTTTTTTCTTTCTCTATCTTTTCAATACTAGGTTCATCCCAACTGCCTTTTATGCTGTATTGAGTGCTTAAAATCGTATCGATTTTTTTTGGGATAGATTCAAATAATTCACCAGCAAGAAAGATTACTGCTCCGACGCCCGCACCAATAGGGCCAAACAGGGCACTGGCAACAGGGAGAGTATCTGATATTTTCGGTGTCACCGTCGCAATTTGATCATAATCTTCAGTGACCAGTCCTGTACGTCCGCTAACGATAATGTCTGCAGATGTGCTGTTTAATTCGAGATCATTGGTATAGGCATGGCCATATTGCAAGGTAAAATTGCCAGTA
>JBNLAL010000312.1:0-2459 GCA_050302115.1 Gammaproteobacteria bacterium
CAGCACCTCCCGCCCATTTTCATCGTCTCCAACCCGACCAACAAAAAGAGCATCTGCGCCAAGTCCACACAAATGCCACGCTACATTGAACGGCGCACCGCCCAAAACCTTCTTCCCGTCAGGAAAAACATCAAACATCTTAACCTGGCAATTTATCCGTTAGATGGGCGTGTGCGTGTTTCGGTACCGTATCATGTCACGGACAAGCATATTAGAAACGTTATCCTGTCAAAACTGGATTGGATAAGACAAAAACAACGTGGCTTTAAACTCCAGGCACCGCAACCAGAACGACAATATATTAGTGGTGAAGATCATTTTGTCTTTGGCAAAAAACACCGGCTTGAAGTTGTTCAAAGTACAGTCAGGCAACACGTTGTTTTAGATGATGCGGGTAATCTTAAACTCTTTGTTAAGCCGAATATCTCTTATGCCAATAAAGAGAAGCTATTTAATGAATGGTACCGCAGTGAGTTGAAACAGCGTGTGCCAACATTAATTAACCGCTGGCAACCGGTGATTGGAAAACAAGTGGATTGGTTCGGTATTAAGAAAATGAAAACCCGTTGGGGCACCTGCAATATTAACAAGCGCCGTATCTGGTTGAATCTTGAATTGGCAAAAAGACCCGTTGCCTGTCTTGAATATGTAGTCGTCCATGAGATGGTGCATTTGCTGGAACGCAATCACAGCAAACGCTTTTATACTTTCATGGATAATTTTTTACCAGAGTGGCAGACTTATAAGGACATATTGAATAACACTGCATTGAGTTGAGGAGTGAATCATGCCAATACCTATTGCGAGAGTGCATTGCCGTGATCAGATTTATTCTCCCTTTAGTGGTTTGCCTGCCGATGGTGAGGATGGTCCGAACAAAAAGGATCCGACCTTACTCTTTATCTATTATGCTGATCCCGGTGTTTATGCTTATGTGAGTCAACGTCTTCGTGATTCAATGGATGATGACATCGAATATATTGATGTCGATACTTTACATACGCATATCGATCTTGAAACTGGTCTGGTCCTGGAAGTGATGACGGACATGGATGGGGCTAACTACTACGGTTTTGCTCCTGTGGGGGAATAAATAAACTGGATGCGTGAATGACGAATGGCGTTGTTCATTTTAGATTTTAAGAAGAATTAGAAGAAACGCGAATTTACACTTCCTTTCCGCTCTCATAAATAGAGGCTACTCTGTGCATGAAATATTCAGGCCGGTCTCCATCTTTTTAATTGAATCGGTTAGCGCTCGAGAAAAGGAGCTTTTAATTTCATCCTGGCTTCCAGTCCAGTTAATACCATTATCTGTTCCCCGAAAATATTCAACATTGTCTAATCCGGGATCATTTACAGCAAGTACCAGTTTTGTCGCCTTGGTTGTTTCCGCAGATCGAATGTAAGCAAGTTTAAGGGCAATGTTTAATTCCTTAAGATTGGTTTTATTTGAGTCTGAATTTTTAAAACGATAATTTCTTTGGATCAATACGTTTTTCAACCAGTCCATTAAATCATCACTCTTTACTTCACGAAGACCAAGTGCTCCCAGACTTTCCTTGTCTTTTCGTATATCAGAGATTTCATTAATCATGACTAGGCAATCTGATACAGGTTCTGATGGCGTTGCCTGTTCAGAAGTTCGCTCATCAAAAGTAAGGATGACAGGTTCTGTACTGCAACCAGTAAGTAAAAGCATTAGGCTCATAGATGCCAATAAGTTGCAGTTCAGCTTTATCATGGCTAATGACTGGAAGTTTAAATTATGCCTTAAATGCCTGTGCTGTCCTTTTGTAAATCAACTTTGAGATTTAAGGCTATCTCTTTAGCATTTTTTTCTAATGCATCTTTTATAGTCTGGGGGTTAGAAGAGAGCAGACGTACATTTTCATTTTTATCACTACTGTAATGCAGGCTGGTAACGGAAACAAATTTATTGTGATAAATATTGTTTGCAAGATCTACAGGATTATCTTTATTGTTTTTTGTTTCCCGATAGTTTTTTAATGATTCTGATACTGGAAACATAAACGCTTCAACTGTGGTTTCTACTGAATCAAAACCAGGAGTTAAATTATATTTTGCATTTAAAAATAAAATTGCCGATGCATTTGAATCGTTATATCTTTTTTCAAATAATTTATCTTCAATTGAGCGTTCCAGCTTAACGTCTTCAATTTTTAATGAATCGATTGAAGTAATTTGCTGAGTTATGTTTTTATGCAGAACTTCCGCATAGTCATAATCAACCATAAAATCCCTGATTGGTTCTACAGTAGTTTCTGCTGTTTCTGCTTGAGAGCTCTCTATAACAGCATCTATAAGAGCAAAAAGAAGTCCTCCCCCTGTTGCGACGGCGATATTTGAACCCTCGATATCGGCATAAATTTCATCTTGATTCACAATTAAATGAGTTTCAATATCCTTTAATTGTGTTCGTGCATCTGATTCAAGAT
>JBNLAL010000313.1:0-2435 GCA_050302115.1 Gammaproteobacteria bacterium
AGTTGTCCGCTATCAATATTAATTAAACAAAGGTTAGCAAGTCCTTCATGCCAGTAGATTGATAAAATTTTATCGCTATCAATAAAGCAATAGCTTGTCTCACGAAATGACCATTGAGGTACTGCAAACTCGGCTTCTTTTTTAAAAACTCCTTCAATTTGTTTATTCCTGTAACGATACAGGTTCCACCAACCTCCTCTATCAGACACAAAATAAAGTTCGCCTAAATTGGACCAGACAGGTTGGCAAACCGCTTCCTTACCGCTACCACAAACTAATACTGCTTCATCCATTTCACCATCAACAAGCACATTAGCAAAGTATAAGCTCGTATTATCCCAGGGCATATTCGGGTGATTCCATTCAATCCAACAGAGTCGATTTCCATCGGAGCTTAATCTGGGATTCGCATAAAAGTCTGCCCCCTGAACCAGTATTTTTTCCGCACCATCTGTAATTGATATTTCAACGATGGTATTGATAATTTCACGTTGTTCATCACTATGATCTTCACGAATACAAATTAATCTCTGATGTCCTTCATCCAGGATCATATCTGCATAACGATAATGCTCATTATGCGTAAGCCGTTTACAACCTCTATCCTGTGTAATCTGATATAACGCTTGATCTGTAAAATTTGTAAAAAACAAACCCGCATCACTAACAATATAGGAACCACCACCATACTCATGTACGCGGGTTCTGGCATTAAAATTAGAAGGGATGGCGTCGGCGCATTTACCATCAGGATTCAACTTGACGATAGCATATCGGCCTTTTTCTTCCGGCCGCATTTCAATCCAGTATACAGAACCGTTATGGAAACTAATTTCGCCCAAGCCCACACTATTACTCAACATCAAATCAGGCGTAATAGGCGAAGACCATGAACCAAACGGTGCCTTACGTTTCGAATACATGTCTCAAGATCAGGATTTATTTATTATTATGGGCGTATAATAGCCCATTGCTAAAAAACAGGCATTACAAATTTTATTGAATAAAAAATGAAAACCGGTTTTCTTCAAGATTCACATTTTATGCTACACCAAAGTGGTCCAGGACATCCTGAATGTAGTGAGCGTATTTCAAATACAATGTCTTACCTTGAAAAACAACCCTGGTTTGATTCATTGAACAAGATAGATGCCAGGCATGCCAGTCATGATGAAATATTAAGTATCCATGATGCACAATATATAAGACGGGCCGAAGAAGTATGTCACTCAGGTCTCGCTTTTCTTGATTCCATGGATGTTGGTGTTTCAATAGATTCTTTTGAAATTGCCCTGCTCGCAGCTGGCAGTGCCTTAAATATGGCGGACGAAATATTCCAGGGTAATATTGATAATGGATTTGCCTTGATGCGTCCACCTGGCCATCATGCTGAATACGGAATGGCCATGGGTTTTTGCCTGTTCAACAATATCGCTATTCTTTCCAGGTATCTCCAGACAAAATACGGTCTAAACAAGATTGCTATCGTTGATTGGGATGCCCACCATGGTAATGGCACTCAACACCTGTTTGAAGAAGATCCATCAATCCTGTACATAAGCATGCATCAATACCCTTTTTATCCTGGCACAGGCAACTACACAGAAACAGGAAGCGGAAAAGGTAAAGGCAGCGTTCTGAATTGTCCTATGCTTGCTGGTTCTGGTAACAAAGACTACGAACAGGTTTTTATTAATCAAGTATTACCAAAAATCGATGCATTTAAACCGGAATGCATTTTAATCTCAGCTGGTTTTGATGCACATTATGCAGATCCTCTGGCAAATATTAACCTGACTGAAGATTTCTTTGGCTGGATGACATTACGTCTGATGGAAAAGGCGGCACAACATTGCAACAATCGAATCATTTCCTTACTGGAAGGCGGTTATAATCTTGATGCATTGGCAAAGTGTGTCGGAATACACTTGCAAGAACTTTCTCAACAAAAATAACTTAACCATTCATGCGTGATATTTTTTTTCTTTTTCTTATTTTATTTATCTTCCCGGTAATATGTTATGCGGAGGAACCTTCTCACCTTCCTATGTATGGAGGGATAGATCGAAGTATTAATAAAGAATTACTGCAAAAAGACAGTTTGTTTATTGCCAATGCTACGCATACCTTTGGTACACGCGAACATGCTTCCCAAGGTTATACCGAACGAGGTTTTGATTTATATATAGAAGAAAAACTTGATAAAGCGATGGAACGTTTTAATGAAGCCTGGTTGCTTGATCCAAATAACCCCTATGTTTATCTGGGCTATGCGGTAATACAAAAAAAACAAAAAAAATATTGCATTTCTAACAGCATGTTTAAAATTGCAAATGATAAAGGTTTAACAGAAAGTGGATTCCTTGCTGATTATGCGTTGACTGCAGCACTATGTGCATCAATCAAACCTGATGAAGAAAAAGAAGCACTCTTTA
>JBNLAL010000314.1:0-2432 GCA_050302115.1 Gammaproteobacteria bacterium
CCGATCTACAGTAGAAGTATGTGTCATGTAGATAGTTACGAGTTTATTTCTGGAATGTTATTCGGCCTACCGTAAATTCGTGTTCGCCCTGTGTAAAATGCCGGCTATTGCGGCATAGGCACCTTCATTGATTTTTGCCGATTCTGTGTTAATGGCATTTAATAATTCTTTTAAATGTTGAGTGCGCGTAATATTTTTGGCATTTTGTTTTAATTTATCATCGATATACCGGACGACATCTCCTCCGGTTTTAGAGCCATCATGACTCGAAGCGCCATCTGCAACAACGTAAAGATCGC
This sequence comes from Gammaproteobacteria bacterium, assembly GCA_050302115.1. Classification (GTDB taxonomy): domain Bacteria; phylum Pseudomonadota; class Gammaproteobacteria; order Eutrophobiales; family Eutrophobiaceae; genus JBNLAL01. The sequence goes on from JBNLAL010000314.1 coordinate 300, forward strand.
CATTACCTGTCTTGTAATGGCCCCACATATCCTCACCTTTACAATCGTTATCAAAATATTCTTTCCAACTTACTTTAATATTATTCATTGTCATTATTTAAACTGAACCAGGTGGTACATTTTATTTATGTACCTGGAAATAGAAAAGATATTTTAAGGGAATATGAGCAAACTGGTTCATATTTTAATAGTCTACGCTAGACTCAATCCAGGTCAAAGTTCGACTATAATTTACCAGCTTTATATTAAGATAAGCTTAAGGACTGGACGATTGCCCTGATATGATTTTTTTTGAATTTTTCATGTTTCTGAAAAGAAGAGGCTTCTCGTTAAATTCCCGGTTACCGGTAAGAGGATTTATGTGATCAACGTAATCCACTAATTGCTGGTGATGCGAGGATCGACCACAAACCGGATCGGCATTTCTGGCATCACCGGTGTGTAGATAAGCCTGACAACGACAACCACCGAAATCTTTTTTCTTGTCGGGGCAAGTGTGACAAGGCTCCTTCATCCATTTATCACCACGGTATTCATTAAAGGCAGGAGATTGGTTCCATATCCAATCTATACTATGTTCACGAACATTCGGGTAATTGATTCCTGGTAGTAGCCGGGCAGAATGACAGGGTAAACCCGCACCATCAGGTGCAACGACAAGAAATATTGCCCCCCAACCATTCATGCAGGCCTTCGGTGTTGCTTCAAAATGATCTTGCACGACATAGTAAATCTTCATTTTCCCTTTCAACTTCTCCTTATAAGCACGTGCAATTGGCCCGGATCGGTCCAGTTGTTCGCGTGTAGGTAAAAGGTGGTTGCGATTAATAAAATCCCAGCCCGTATATTGGGTAGCAGCAAGTTCGACATAATCTGCCTCGAGCTCAATAGCCAGGTTGAGAAAGGGTTCTACATAATCATCAGTCAAACGATGACGGACAAAGTTAAGTACCATGGGATAGTCATATTTTTTAATAAGTCGTGCAGCTTCCAGTTTTTGTTCAAAACATTCTGTGCCGGCAATATAGTCGTTGAGTGTTTTATCAGGAGCCTGAAAACTGAGTTGAATATGATCCATCCCGGCTTTCTTTAAGGACTTGATGCGTTTTTCCGTGAGTCCTACTCCGGAGGTAATCAGGTTGGTATAAAAACCCAGTTGCCTTGCTACTGAAGTGAGTTCTTCCAGGTCATAACGAAGGAGTGGTTCACCGCCGGAGAAACCAAGTTGAACTGCACCCATTTCGCGTGCTTCACAAAAAAACCGAATCCAGTCTTCCGTTTAACGTTCTTTTCTGTAATTTGCCATATATACCGGATTGGAACAGTACGGGCATTGCAGAGGACAGGCATAGGTTAGTTCTGCCAATAACCAAAGTGGTGGAGCTATTTTGTTCAAACTGGAATCATTCTTTGTCATTTGTGATCTCCAGAGGAGGGTTTATGTCAGTTGACGAATTAAAAGAATCCCGTGACAGTTCAGTAAGGTCACGGGATTTTATCTTTGTGATAATAAGTAATAATTAATCGATATTGTGGTACGGAGGTTTCTTGGCGATGTAGGCCATCCACATGCAATCGACCATGGTCCACAGTACATCCAGTTTGAACTTCAACACGTCCAGCATCATCTCTTGCTGTTCACGGGTGCGGTAATAATCCAGCGTTATGTTGAGCCCATTAACCACATCACGTGGTGCTTCAAACAAACGTTTTTTGAAATAGCGATAACCTTTAGTTTTATCGATCCAGGGATATTTGTCCGGCCAGTTATCAATACGGTCCTGATGTATGGTTGGTGCAAATAATTCCGTTAATGATGAACTGGCAGCTACTTCCCACGGCTGTTGACGTGCAAAATTGATATAAGCATCAATGGCAAATTTAACTCCAGGTAACAAATGTTCATGTGACCAGAGTTCATCACGGGTGAGACCTACGGCTTCACCTAACTCCAACCAGGCTTCAATACCGCCTGAATCCTGCTCGTTACCATCATGGTCGATAATGCGTTGGATCCAGTGACGGCGTACCTCACGATCCCAACAGTTAGACATAATGGCTGCATCCTTAACAGGAATAGCCACTTGATAATAAAAGCGGTTTGCAACCCAGCCTTGAACGGCTTCTTTTTCA
>JBNLAL010000315.1:0-2415 GCA_050302115.1 Gammaproteobacteria bacterium
ACAGTTTTTAAGTAATACCGCTAGTGACGATGATGAACAAGAGGATGAAGGAGAGGTCGATGCAAAACAACAACTGGTCAAGGGTAGTATTGTTGTTAATATTTCTGCGGAAACTCAAAACCTTGCAGGAATAAAAACGACTTTAACAGAAGAAATAAATATTCAATCTGAAAACCAGGCTTTTGCCACCGTTATTGATATTAAAGAATTACTCGATTTACGTTCGCATTATCGAAATATTGAAGCACAACGCGAAATTATAAATACATCATTTAAAAATTCGACGCGATTACTTGAACAACTAAAGGTTTTGCATCAGGAATCTAGCAATATTTCTACAAGAGAGTTACAACAAGCGCGATCAAAGTGGGAAGAAGATCGTGCCCGTATTAAGGCAATGGATGTCGAATTGAATAATATCCGCGACCAAATGGTTCAAAATTGGAATACGGAATTAACACAAATGGCTTTAAAGGATAGATCGGAAACCTTTGAGCAATTAATAAATCGTACAGAATATCTTCTTTTAGTCTCATTAAAAGGGGAACAAAAATTATCTCGAGATACGGAATTCGTCTTTGTTAACAGGGTAGATAATCGGGCACAAGCAAAAAAAGCTGAACTTGTTTCAACAGCTCCGTTCTCTGATAAAAATCTACAAGGTGAAACCTATTTTTTTAGTGTCGATGCAGAACAGCTAAGAATAGGTATGCGTTTATATGTATGGTTGCCAAATACCGGTTTTACCGGAGTAGGAATTAATATCCCTGAGGAAGCAGTAGTGTGGTATGCCGGTAAACCCTGGGCCTATGTACAAGTAGATGAAGAGTTGTTCAGCCGCAGGAGTTTACTTGAGCCGGTAAAAACAGAAACGGGTTGGCTGGTAAAAGAAAACTTCAAGGCTAATGAGAAAATCGTAATTAGTGGAGCCCAGACTTTGTTGTCTGAAGAGTTTAAGTGGGCGATACCCGACGAAGACGACGACTAAAAGAAATGAATATTATGGTGCTGCACAAGTATATTGCTTCGTTGTTTCCTCGCTCAAAGCTCGCCTATCTTTATGATATGTCTCGCTTCTCGCTGCGGGACGCCTCGCACTATAACTTGTTCGCCGGCCATAATATCCATTTCTTAGGTTCTATTAAGAATAAAAATTAATTATGCTTTCTGCACTTGTAAGATTTTCAATTAATTTTCGTGGTGTGGTGATCGCCATTGCAACGTTGTTGATGATCTACAGTGTTTATCGTTTATCGCGTGCAGGTCTGGATATTTTTCCCGAGTTTTCTCCTAATCTTATTGTTGTGCAAACAGAAGCACCGGGTTATTCAACTGAACAGGTTGAAATTTTAGTTACACGTCCTATTGAGTCTGCTTTGTCCGGCCTGATTGGTATTGATCATGTTCGATCTGAATCTATACAGGGATTGTCAATTGTTAATATTTATTTCGAAGAAGATACTGATATCTATCGTAATCGGCAGCTTGTTTCAGAACGTCTGGCCGGGCTGACAAATTTATTACCTGAAGGTGTCGGGCCTGCTGTTCCTGTCCCCATGGCTTCATCCTCGGCAACGATCCTGACCATGGGAGTAACTTCTCAAAGCAAAAACCTGATGGAATTAAGAAGTATTGTTGACTGGAACCTGGTACCCACAATTTTAAGTGTTCCTGGTGTGGCAGATGTAAATGTGTTTGGCGGTGAGATTAAGCAGTTACAGATACAGATTGATGAAGATAAATTAACCCAATATCGAATTGGGATTAATGAAGTTACTGAAGCGGCCAAAAAGGCGACAGGTATCTTTGGTGCCGGTTTTATTGAAAACCCGAATCAACGTTTAACTTTAAGCATCAAGGGATTGCCTGATCAGAAAGAAGGATTGGAGAAGGTGGTTGTTAAACATATCGATGGTGCCAGTATTACTCTGGGTGATGTTGCAAAGATAGAATATGGTGCAGAACCTTCTTTTGGCAAGGGTGCCATTATGGAAGAGGAAGGTGTTGTCTTGATGGTTATTGGTCAATATGGTGCCAATACCCTGAATGTTTCTAATGCCGTTGAAGAAGCGATAAGTGGACTCGACAAGATTTTTGCTGAAAACGATATCAAGTTTCATCCTACCTTGTTCCGGCCCGCCAACTATATCGAACGATCTGTGAGTAGTATTACAGGGCACCTGTTAATTGGTGGCTTGTTTGTTGTTGCTGTGCTAGCAGTTTTTTTGTTTAACTTCAGAACTGCGTTCATCTCGGTAATGGCGATACCATTATCGTTGTTAACTGCAATTCTGATTTTGCTGGATATGGGCGTTAACCTGAACATCATGGTCATTGGCGGTTTGGCCATTGCTCTGGGTGAGGTTGTCGATGATGCAATTATTGATACGGAAAATATTTTTCGTCGTTTGAGAC
>JBNLAL010000316.1:0-2412 GCA_050302115.1 Gammaproteobacteria bacterium
TTGTTTCTGGGTTGGAAAGCGTTAAATGTTGGACTGAATGCCAGCTATGAAAAGATGATTCCAACAGGGCATCCTTATGTACAGAACTATTTGCAGAATAAGGAAGATCTGGCCAGTCTGGGGAATTCAATTCGTATCATTGTAGAAACAACAGAGGGAAATATATTCAATCCTGAATATCTTGAAACATTACGCCAGATTAATGATGAAGTGTATTTGATTCCTGGTGTCTATCGTCCTTTCATGAAGTCATTATGGACGACAGCAACACGTTGGACGGCTGTGACGGAAAAAGGTCTGGATGGCGATACGGTCATGCCCAAGGATTATGATGGTTCACCCAGGAGTCTAGAGCAGGTTCGAGCTAATGTAGAGCGCTCTGGCGAAATAGGACAGTTAGTTGCGGCGAATTATCAATCAAGTCTTTTATTTGTTCCTCTTCTCGATATTAACCAGTTGACTGGTGAACCGCTTGACTATAAAGAATTTAATCAACGCATCGAAGAAATCAGAGCGAAATATCAAACTGATAAAATCAGGATCCATATTACCGGCTTTGCAAAGGTTGTCGGTGATCTGATTGATGGTTTAATTGAAATATTAAGTTTTTTTATTATTGCGATCATGATTGCAACAATAATGTTGTTCTGGTTTACACGCTGTGTTCGTTCTACGCTGTTAGTTGTTTCATGTTCATTGGTAGCAGTTGTCTGGCAGTTCGGCTTAATTGGTTTACTAGGTTATGATCTTGATCCCTATTCAGTCCTGGTTCCTTTCCTGGTTTTTGCTATTGGCATGAGCCATGGCGCACAAAAGATGAACGGTATCATGCAGGACATCGGTCGCGGTATGCATAAATTTGTTGCTGCCCGTCATACCTTTCGTCGTTTATTTGTCGCTGGTTTAACTGCCTTACTGGCAGATGCAGTCGGTTTTGCTGTTTTAATGATTATTGATATTAAAGTCATTAAAGATCTAGCCTTGATGTCCAGTATTGGTGTCGCTGTATTAATTATTACTAATCTGATCCTGTTGCCCATCCTGCTTTCCTTTATTGGTGTCAGTAAGACGGCTGCGGAAAGAAGCCTGAAGGCAGAGAAGGCAGACCTGTCTGGCGCAAAGCATTGGCTCTGGGAATTTCTGGATCGATTTACCTATCAACCGGGGGCCATTATTGCCCTTATTGGTGGGGTTTTGTTGGCTGTGTTTGGACTCATGGTCAGTTCACATTTACAGGTTGGTGATCTGGATCCTGGAGCACCGGAGTTACGAGCGGATTCCCGTTACAACAAAGATAACGCTTATATGGTTGAGAACTATGCGGCAAGCTCAGATATCTTTGTTGTTATGGTTAAAACTGAATTTGACTCATGCACACGCTATAAAACACTTTCGTTAGTCGATGAGTTAGGTTGGGAGCTTGAACAAATACCCGGTGTTGAAGCAACTAATTCACTCGCAAATCTGGCCCGCATATTATCAGCAGGCTTTAACGAAGGTCAGTTTAAATGGATCGATTTATCGCCTAATAACGCTGTACTTGCAGGGATACAACGACAAGCCCCAAGGGAAATGAAGAATATTGATTGCAGTATGTTAACGCTTTATGTCTATCTCAAAGATCATAAGGCGGAAACACTTACTCAGGTTACTAACACGATTGAGAAATTTATCGCTGATCATCCAACAGATCATTCGGAATTTTTACTGGCTGCCGGTAATGCCGGTATTGAAGCCGCGACGAATATTGTTGTGAAGAAAGCCAATCGTGAAATGATGTTCTGGGTTTATGCGGTAGTAACAATACTTTGCTGGATTACGTTTCGATCATGGCGGGCCGTTATCGCAGCAATGTTGCCATTGGTGTTGACCTCTATTTTATGTGAAGCACTGATGGTGGCTTTTGGGATCGGTATCAAAGTGGCTACCTTGCCGGTTATAGCTTTGGGTGTCGGTATTGGTGTCGACTATGCACTGTATGTTTTATCAATCATTCTCGCCTATATGCGTCAGGGTGAAAGTCTTTCATCAGCCTATTACGGGGCACTGTTATTTACCGGAAAGGTTGTATTGCTAACTGCTGCGACACTGGGTATCGGCGTTGGTTTCTGGGTGTTATCGCCGATTAAATTCCAGGCCGATATGGGATTGCTGTTGGCCTTTATGTTTATATGGAACATGATAGGTGCATTAGTTCTGCTTCCGGCATTAAGTTATTTCCTCCTGGAGAAAAACAGGTTAAAGGAAGAAAAAAAAAGTTTGAACTCTGTTGAGCTTCCCGCATGTAGTTAGAAATCTACAATCATTACAAATTCAAAATTTCTCTATTAATGTTGTTATAAACATGGAGATTAATTAATGAGTATTAAAGAAAATTCGTATCGTCGACCTGGAACAAAGTTTCCTGACATT
>JBNLAL010000317.1:0-2364 GCA_050302115.1 Gammaproteobacteria bacterium
AGGCTTTGCGTGCAATGCGCTCGACTTCATACCGGCTGTAGATCATGACATCGTAGGCAGTATCGTTATTGTCTTTTCTACCTTTCTCGCCGAAATAGACATCGCCGGTTAATTCTCTGAAGAACAGGATATCGGATCCTTTCAGAATCTCTGCTTTGATACTGGAAGCAGCCAGTAATTCGTCAAATAGTTTAATTGGACGCAGGTTGGCATACAGGCCAAGCTCTTTTCTCATTTTTAACAGTCCCTGTTCGGGGCGGACCGGCAGGGTGGGGTCGTTATCATATTTGGGATGCCCCACAGCACCAAAGAGGATCGCATCCGTATTTTTTAGTTTGGTTAAAGTTTCCTCAGGTAGCGGATCACCGGTAGCTTCAATGGCATCATGACCAATTAATGCTTCATCATATTCAAATGTATGATCGAAGATCTCCGCGATTTTATCGAGTACCCGTTTTCCTTCAGTCGTTACTTCCTTACCGATTCCATCTCCTGGTAATATGACGATGTGTTTTTTCATTTTTATGAATGCGCTAAATCAAATTCTTGTATTTCTTTCTTAAGGCTGATGAGGTAATCGATATCATCGTAGCCATTGGTTAAGCATACCTTTTTATAAGGATTTATTTCAAAAGACTCTTCACGATCTCCTACTTTGATAAGTTGATTCGGTAAGTCAATGATCAGTTCAGTATCGGGATCTTTTTCGATTGCTGAAAAAATTGCTTTAAGGAAATCATCTGAAACCTGAACCGGTAGTAAGGCATTGTTCAGAGCATTATTTTTAAAGATATCTGCAAAGAAACTGGAGACAACCACTCTGAATCCATAATCATAGATTGCCCATGCAGCATGCTCACGACTGGATCCGCATCCGAAATTTTTGCCGGCAACAAGAATAACTCCTTCATATTTGTTATCGTTTAAAGGAAAACCTTCTTTAAAAGTATTATCGCTATTGTATCTCCAGTCTCTAAACAGATTGTTTCCAAAACCTGCTTTACTTGTTGCTTTTAAAAAGCGTGCTGGAATAATCTGATCAGTGTCAATATTTGCTATGTTTACAGGAACACATCGCGATTCAATTCGTATTAATTTTTCCATTTTGTATTTAGTGTTAAACGCTGTCAGGAGTTTCGCACACTGACAGGTTTGTTTAAAAAGTGTAGCGAAGCAGATATTACGCTATGTTGATTTTGATATAAACCTAATTACTATACTATATGAAACTGCTTCGCTACGACAATAACCAACTTACTAAATTGTTTATTTTATTTACCTTGATTGCCTTAATTCAATAAATCCAAAGGATTTGTAACTTTCCCGGTCACTGCAGCTGCTGCCGCAACAAGTGGTCCGGCAAGGAGTGTTCTTGCACCTGGTCCTTGTCTACCCTCAAAATTTCTGTTCGATGTTGATACTGCATATTTTCCTGCAGGAATTTTATCATCATTCATTGCTAAACATGCAGAACACCCTGGTTGTCGAAGTTCCATTCCTGCCGCCTCGAAAATATCTTTTAGCCCTTCCTCGATGGCTTGTTTTTCAACTTGTTTTGAGCCCGGAACCAACCACACAGTAACATTATCAGCTTTTTTTCTTCCTTTAATAATGCTTGCAGCAGCTCTGAAGTCTTCGATTCGTCCGTTTGTGCAACTTCCAATAAAAACATAATCAACAGCTTTTCCAATCATAGAGTCATGCGAGTTGAATCCCATGTATTCAAGTGATTTTTTATCGTTTGACTTGTCTGTCTCAGATTTATTTTCTCCGTTTGGTATTTGCTGCTCAATTTTAATTCCCATGCCAGGATTGGTGCCATAGGTTATCATTGGTGTAATATCCTCAGCATCATATATATATTCCTTATCAAACTCAGCTCCTTCGTCACTGTGTAATGTTTTCCAGTAGGCAACCATTTTATCAAAATCTTCGCCTTTAGGAGCAAATTCTTTTCCTTTTACGTACTCAATTGTAGTTTCATCAGGTGCAATTAAACCACCTCGTGCACCCATTTCAATGCTCATATTGCAAATGGTCATACGTTCCTCCATCGTAAGCTTTTCTATTGCGCTTCCTGCATATTCTATAAAATAGCCAGTGCCTCCACTGGCAGTGAGTTTTGAAATAATGTACAGAATAATGTCTTTAGAAGTTACGCCATTCTTTAATTGACCATTTACAATAATTCGCATTTTTTTTGGTCGGTATTGTAACAGGCATTGTGTTGCCAAAACCATTTCTACTTCTGAGGTACCTATTCCGAAAGCGATGGTTCCAAATGCACCATGAGTTGCAGTGTGACTGTCGCCGCAAACAATTGTCATGCCCGGCTGGGTAATTCCCAGTTCAGGACCAATAATG
>JBNLAL010000318.1:0-2356 GCA_050302115.1 Gammaproteobacteria bacterium
GATCAAGGCGAGCAAGGGAGCATAATTCAACCCCAATAAAACAAAAAGAACATAGGATGTCGCACCCACTATAATGATCTCGTTAAACTTTCCGCGAACGTAGTTACCAATCTGTGCGTCCATCTCCTGCCATACTTCATTAACAAGGTGTCTCTCCTTTGGCAGAAAACGTCCCATCCATGAAAGAATTACAACTTTATCTTTCAGGAAAAAGAAGATCATTAATGGCACCAATACCAGATAAACCAGTACCGTAATGATTGCCGGGATAGAAGCGACCGATATCGACAACACATTCCTGCCCAAATCACTGAATGCTTCCCGAATGGTAAATATTAATTGACTGATATATTCCTCTGAAATCAGTTCAGGATATTGTTGTGGTAATTGTAATAACAGGTCTTGACCGTTGTTTATCATATCCGGCACTTCCTGAAAGAACTGACTCACTTGTTTCGACAATAAGGGAAACAAACCGAGTACCAGATACAACATAAACACCATAAAGATGATAAAAACCAGATTAACCGCCCAGATGCGTGATAGTTTATGTTTTTGTAATTTGCTAACGGGCCCTTCCAGTAAATAGGCAATAACCAGGGCCGCGAATAACGGTGCCAACATTTTGCCCATGGTGATCAAAACCACAGTACCGATAACCAGCAATACAACCAATAATGCAGCTTGTGGATCGGTAAAGTAACGTCGATACCATGAACTGATAAAATCAAACATAAACCGGATACTTCCTTAAATTATAGGAAAGTAATCATAACGGTATCTTGCTTTTACCGCGAGGTTATAAAATTGGATAAGATTTTTAATCTATTATTTAAAAATAAAAAAAGGGCGCCAAGGGGCGCCCTAAGGTTAAGAGCAGAGGATAGTCGAAGGGTCATTTGAACAATTAAGACTATCAGTCATCTATGTAATTGCAGGTCTTATGCCAAAATATAAAAATCTTTTAAATCAATTGCTTAAATGTTTATTAATATAAATTTAACCGATAAATTGCACCAATATAAAATATTCAGGCACAGTCAAGGTGCAGTGCAACATAAAACTTATAATTAAACCATCATGTCTTTCGAACATATAGATAAAACTCATTTACAAGAGAACATAAAAAGTTGGGGACATGAACTTGGTTTTCAACAGGTCGGAATAACAACTACGGCACTGCAGGAAGACGAAACCCATTTATTAAACTGGTTGAAACTGGGTCGTCATGGTGAAATGAGTTATATGGAGTCACACGGGGCACGTAGAAGTCGTCCGAACGAACTTGTACCTGGAACAATCAGCGTCATCTCAGTACGCATGGATTATTTTCCACCATCCAGCAAACATCCATCGAAAGTATTAAATAATAATAAGCTTGCTTATATATCTCGTTATGCACTGGGGCGTGATTATCACAAGTTAATTCGCCAACGTTTGCAAAAACTCGCCAGTATGATTGAAAACCAATATGGTGAATTTGGTTACCGTTGTTTTGTCGATAGTGCTCCGGTACTCGAAAAGGCCATCGCACGAAATGCCGGTTTGGGCTGGATAGGTAAACATAGTAATTTAATTAACCCTAAAGCCGGGTCCTGGTTTTTCCTGGGCGAAATCTATACTGACCTGCCGATAGAATCGGATAACAAATTTTCCGGGCAACATTGCGGCACTTGTAATGCCTGTATTGATATCTGTCCGACAAAAGCGATAGTTGGACCAATGGAAGTCGATGCGCGACGTTGTATCTCTTATCTGACGATTGAGCTAAGAAGTTCTATTCCTGTCGAGTTTCGTAAGATGATCGGTAATCGCATTTACGGTTGTGATGATTGTCAGTTAATTTGTCCCTGGAACAAGTTTGCAAAAAATACAGTAGAAGACGATTTTCGTATTAGACACAGACTGGATGAAACTACTCTGGTTGAGTTATTTAAATGGACGGAAGAAGAATTTTTAAAGAACACGGAAGGCTCTGCAATACGTAGAATCGGTTTTGAATGTTGGTCAAGAAATATTGCAGTAGGACTGGGTAATGCCAACACCTGTGATGAAGTGATTAATGCATTAACGTTACGTCGTAATGATCCATCGGAAATGGTGCGCGAGCATATTAATTGGGCACTGGAACAACACGCCTGTTGAAGGTTTTACTCTCCACTGGAGAAAATAGTTTCTGCCTCAACGTTAAACACGGTTCCATCAACGCTCATAACACGAACCTTCATTCCGGCTGGCATATCCATACCCTTAACTTTCCAGGTTGTATCATCGACCTTAACCTTACCCATACCATTTACGATAGGCTCATCAAGGGTAAAAACACGGCCCACATATTGTTCGCCGCGACGGTTTA
>JBNLAL010000319.1:0-2330 GCA_050302115.1 Gammaproteobacteria bacterium
TTTACCTTTTATGTCCGACGCTACCTGTGTGATTGCACCGAGCCGTGAAGCCAAACATTATGGTGTCAAAACAGGAACGCGGGTCAAAGACGCAAAGGGATTATGTCCGGATATTATCTTTACGCCTGCCCGGCATGATGTTTACGTACGTCTACATCATCAGATATATGAACAAATTGAAACCTGTGTACACATTGATAAAGCTTGTTCAATCGATGAAGTCGTTTGTACTTTGCTGGGTAGAGAAAGAAAACAACCCGAAGTCCTGGCTCAACGCATCGTCAAAACGCTTTCTGATTCGATAGGTCCATTTATTACCTGTTCAATGGGTTTTGCCGCCAACAGTTTATTGGCCAAGATTGCGGCTGATGTCGAAAAACCCGAAGGTATAGTGATTTGGCAACCACATAATTTCATCGAACCTTTACTGCAGCTCAATCTGTCCGATATACCCGGTATTGGGACAGGAATGTCCCATCGATTGAAACAGGCAAAGGTTAAAAATATGAACGATTTATGGGCCCTGTCACCACAACATATGAAAAAAATCTGGGGTTCAATTGAAGGTGAACGCTTCTGGTATAGCTTGCACGGTTATGAAATCGAACCTATACCCACATCGCGTTGCATGTTTGGACACAGTCGCGTTTTATCCCCGGAAAGTCGCATCCCTTATCATGCACGTAACTGCGCACGTCTATTAACGGTAAAAGCAGCAAGACGTTTACGTCGGGCCGGTATGACCGCGTCCGCATTCAACTTATCAATAAAACTGCAAAACAAAATGCGCTGGGGCGGTGATGAACATTTTTCTTCCGCATCAGATGACCATATCTTTCTAAACGCATTAAGCAAACTATGGAGACAGGCAATACACGATTACCAACATAACATCGGAATACGAAACATTCGAATCATGAAAGTCTCGGTATCACTCTATCATTTACGTTCAATTGAAAATAAACAAAGAGATCTTTTCATGGACACCGATACTGATACAAAAAAATGGGATTCACTAGCACATACGATGGATAAAATCGTAGCAAAATACGGTAACAAAGCTGTTAGTTTAGGCGTATGGATAGAACCGCCGGGAGGATATGCTGGTGCCAAGATTGCTTTCGGACGAATACCAAGCCTGGATGATTTTTAAGCACCTACTCGAAACATGAAATTTCCATTAAAGTGTTAATATAATAATTAATATGGCTAAAAATATTTTAGGAACAGAATTGGAAGACTGCTGTCTTGATCCAGCGACCGGTTTTTTTCGTGATGGTCGATGTGATACCTGTGAACAGGATCTGGGTATGCATACCGTCTGTGCTGAAATGACCACAGAGTTTCTGGCATTCTCTAAAAAACGGGGAAATGATCTATCAACTCCGAGAGAAGAGATTGATTTCCCCGGCTTAAAACCAGGCGATCGATGGTGTATCTGTATGGCACGCTGGATTGAAGCTCTGGAAGCCGGTGTTGCCCCAAAAATTCTTCCTCGTTCAACTCATGAATCTGTTCTTGAATATGTGCCCATTGAAGTATTGGAAAAACACACCTTAACCGATGATTAAATAAACCGGCTCATGATACCAATCACCTTGATCACAATCGCGGCAGTAATATTATCGATTGGTCTACATTATACCGCTTTACTTTTTACTACAGTGGTACTGGGACATTTTCACGGTACACATCCGGGAAGTATTGTAGTCGCACTGTTTCTGGCTGTATTAGCCCACCTATGTGAAATATTTATATTTGCTGTTGCCTGGCAACTCATGTTTTCTTTTGGCCTTATAACATTTTCCATACCATCACCCGACTTCCTGGATATGATCTATTTCTCGGGGACAACGTATACCACGGTTGGTTATGGCGATATCATCATTATCGGACATGGCCGTATTTTGACCGTCGTAGAAGGTGTAATGGGCCTGGTACTCATCGCCTGGACAGCATCATTTACCTATTATGAAATGAACCGTAAATGGATTCGATCAAATTAGAAGCTCACTCTATATTTATAAAATACTACTTTAAATTCAATTAAATACCTGATTTTTCAATTTAACTAATCCTCATTGACTACATCGCTGCTGAGAAAAATATCAGCATAAATACCTATAATTAACTAAAATTTATGCGAATATGATTACTCTTTGTAAGGTAATCATCACTAATAAAAATATGTACCACGGAGGGCGTTTAACTAAAACAGTTGAGAGAATCTTGAGTTGGATCCTAACGAGAGAATGAGCCAGACATACACTGCAGCAAATGATCTTAAGAACAACAATCGCAGTATTGATGAAATCCATGATGCTGTTATT
>JBNLAL010000320.1:0-2330 GCA_050302115.1 Gammaproteobacteria bacterium
GGTTTCGAGCGGATACACAGTACCGTTCAGGAACGCCGTCCAGAATTATTAAATCTGTTGCTGCCAGCCGCATTGATGTTTTTATTCAACAACCTGTTTTTCGGCGTCGGCGAAATCTTTCATTCCAATGTCTGGTGGAGCCGCGCATTTGCTTTTCGTGAGGGTGTTGGCTTCAAAGCATATCTGATTGCGGGTGTTTTCTGGATGCCAATTCCTGTCGTCGCAGGTTTTATTGCCCTAACTGTTCCCGCATTAGGAATTAATGTACCTGCAGCGGACATGGTTGGTCCTTTAGTAGCAGCTAACCTGCTTGGTTCGAGTGGAGCCATATTGGTTTTTATTGTTGTTTTTGCCGCTCTGGCCTCGAGTCTGGATTCATTATTAGCAGCAACCTCAGATTTAATTTTGACTGATATTTATAAAGGACATATCAGGCCGGAAGCAACGGAACGTGAATTAACCAAGGCAGCACGATGGGTTGTCTTGGGTTTAGGCTTGTTTGCGTGGGTATTATGTCTTCCACGTCTAACCACATTAGCCGAATTACTTTATTTCACAGGTGCTTTTGTTGCCAGTACCATTTGGCCTATTGCGGCAGGTATGTTTTGGAAAAATACAAATGCAATAGGCGCCACATTAGCAATGGTATTAGGAACCTGCATTGGTCTTGTCAGTTATTTTATGATTGGGTTTTATGTCGCTGCTCTAATATCAGCTGCAGTTTCAATGTGTATTGTATTAGTCAGTACATGGCTACGTCCTGTCAATTTTGAATGGTCAACGCTATCCAATATGAAAGAGGCTTCAGCATGATCATTTCAGTTACTGTTCTTACATGGGTAGTTAGTATTGCAACTTTTATAACGATATTAGCGCCTGTCATTCTTTTAATCTTATGGCTAAGAGATTATCTCAAGGATCGTTTATGGTAGATAAAAACCACCCTCGCCTACAGGTTCCTCTTGATGAACATCAACTGGATACACAAGGTTTCGAGAAACCTAGAAATCTGTTGCAGAGTATTGAAGAGGATTTAACTCCTCTATTGGATCTGACACAACGTCCTGTGGTTTCTGCAACACAGTTTACGCGTCAACAATTAATACAATTATCACGCTTGGCAGCACGCTATGAAACACAACCTCAGATTATCAGTCGTCCATTGACAGGCAAAATCTTGATCAGTGCATTTTATGAACCCAGCACAAGAACACGCTTGTCGTTTGAAAGTGCCTGGCACAGATTGGGTGGCGATATTATGTCTATCACCGATCCAGCTTCAACCGGTATTGCCAAAGGTGAATCGCTTTATGATGTTGGTGAAATGTTAAATCATTATGGTGATCTGGTTGTTTTACGCGACAGTAATGACAATGCAGTTTATGAAATGTTGGAAGCATTAAAAATCCCAATTATAAATGGTGGTAACGGAACCGATGAACACCCGACACAAGCAATGGCCGATATTTATGCATTGCTTAAATGGCGTCCATCACTTTGTATGCCAGACATCGATAATAAACAAAAAATTCAAATTGGAATTATTGGTGTGCCCGGGAGAATGCGTACTATACGAAGTCTTCTTACTTTCCTGGGTTTGTTTTCAAAATCGATTACCAAAGTAGTTATTATTACTGATGAAAAGGAACCCTTCTCGAAAGGACAACGTGAAGAACTGGAAGAAGCAGGCCTTAAATTCAAGATAGCTTCTAATCTGGACAAGGAATTACCCAAACTTGATGTGGTTTATATTAATTCTATTGCATGGGTTGGTGATGATTATGAACAATTGGGTATGGATTTCTGTTTAAATAAAAAATCACCTTTAAAAAAAGATGCCATCATTCTTCATCCTCTGGCGAGGGGAAAAGAACTCTCTACAGACTTGGACAATACTTCGCATAACTGGTACTTCGCTCAAGCGCGTGGTGCCGTATTCATGCGGATGGCCCTTCTCTCTTCAATTTTAAAAACATTTACTTAAATAAAATATATTATGTGTGGAATAGCTGGATTTATATACGCAGACAAAAACAAACCTGTTAACCCTGACACTCTGGTCGCTATGGCAGCCATTCAATATCACCGTGGTCCTGATGGTTATGGGTGGCAAGCAATGGAAGGAATCGGATTTAGTCATGCACGACTCTCTATTATCGACCTGCATGAGCAACGTGGCCGTCAACCATTTGTCTCTGATGATAAGCGTCTTATGATGACAAAAAATGGTGAACTTTATGATTATCAGCGTATTCGTGCAGACCTGACAGCACAAGGTGCTGTATTTAAAACCAAAAGTGATTCGGAAATTGTTATGCACCTCTATCCTC
>JBNLAL010000321.1:0-2320 GCA_050302115.1 Gammaproteobacteria bacterium
AGCAATATAATCGAGCTTTTCTCCTGTATTTGGATCAACCTCCAGCAATTGTGCGCTAATCAATGCTCCACTAAAATCATTGGCCACCAGTTTCCCAAGAATGCCTGCTTTGATAATGTTTTTCTTTACTTGTTCGAATCCTTTATCATTTCCCTGAAAGTCATCAGGAATAATATTGCCTCCTGCGATACCATCTTCTATAACTTCAGTATAACGAACATTTGGTGTAAACAATGACATGACCCGGGCACGATCAACACCCGGGATAAAAAAAACCTCATCGGTAGTTTGTTTTAATGCATTAAAAAAATTTTTATTAAAAATATCTCCATTATCTGAAATCAACGCGACTAAAATCCTGTTTGCACCACCAAATTCATCATGGTGTGATATAAAAGTCTTCATGTATTCATGTTCAAGTGGTAACAGTTTATTGAAGCCGGCATCTATCTTTAGCTGTGAAACCGAGTACCCCATTATCAGGGAAATCAATATAAAAAAAACGATGACAGAACGTCGATTGTTAAAAAGTATATTTTCAATGGTAAGTGTAAACCGGTGAGCGCTCATTTTATTTTTCCGATCGCAGACTGTTAATTGTATATGTTTTAATACCTGCTTCTCCGGTAAACACAAAAGTATCATCATGTGTGTTTACCAGTGCGGAAAAACCTTTGTGAATATTTAATTTTATTTTTGAAAAAGACATTCCATTATCGTCACTGATGAGTACAGTTCCTCCCATTCCTGAAAGAATAATATCCCCATTTGCCAGAACTGTATGACTAGTTAACATCTCCGTCGTGTTTGTTTCTATCTTGTCCCAGCTAATACCAGAATCATTTGTTCGATAGACATTTCCTTTTAGTCCATACATCAACAATTCATTCTTTGATAGAACTACTGTTCCAAAAAAAGATCCCCCATATGGCGTTTCAATTAATTTCCATGTTTTACCACTATCTACGGAATGCAATAGATAGCCTGCTTCCGTAGCAATATAAATTTGTTTTTTATCAAAAAAAGTAATCGCATTTAAATGCAAATCAAAATTTTTGGCCAGGTATTCATCCGCAAATTCCTTGTTATTAATTACAATAGCTTTCTTTTTCCAGCTTAAACCACCATCATCTGTTACATACATGAACCCATAGGCACCTACAGCAATACCTTTTAGCTGATCGAGAAAAACAATATCAAGCAATGGCGCTTCATCTGTTGTACTAATAAAAACTCTTTTCCAGTTACTTCCACCGTCCCCTGTCATCACTATTATTGAATTATGCCCAACTGCAAGTGCTTTATCTTCATTAATGATAACAACTGAGGTCAGCATGTTACGTGTTTCAACATTGGCCTGTGTCCAGTTTTTATTATCGTGAGAAATTAAAATATGACCTCGTTCACCAACAGCAATCAGAAGTGAACCATATTTTTCTATATCCAGGAGTAAAGATTTTTTTGCCAGTGGGGCAATATCTGCATGATCTATTTCAGTAGCATTAACATGGCTATATAAAAGACAAAGAATAATGAATAATGCAAGGCGCAACATTCGTGACGTTGTAAATTGATTATGAGTAAACGGCAAAATATATAAAGCCGTAATATTTACCTTTTACCTTCCCTTCTTAAGGCCGAAGGCGTGAAATCTCTTTCTGAGAATTTTACGTTAAAATCATAAGGCACGCTTTCATTATCAAGTCCAAAAACAACATAGCGTCCTGCTTGTAAATCTGTATGTACTTCAGCAGTTGTCCATAAGTTAGGTACATCATAGTAATTCATTGCCATCCCTTCAGAAACTCTCCATAACTGATCACGATTATCATAGATGTCGACTAACAAAATCTGCCATGAGTCTTCATCGACATAAAAGGTTCTACGTTTATAAATATGACGTTCATTACTTTTTAATACTGCATCAACAATCCAGACACGATGCAATTCATAACGTGGATAATCCTGATTAATGTGCAGCGGTGTAATAATGTCTTCATACTTCAACGCTGGACTGGATATCTTATAATTATTATAAGGTACATAAATTTCCTTCTTGCCTACGAGATTCCATTCATATTTTTCCGGGCTCCCGTTATACATATCCAGTTGATCATTGGTTCGTAACCCATCTGTAGCTGTGCCCGGATTATCAAATGCAACATTGGGTGCACGTCTAACTCGACGTTGCCCCGGATTGTAAAGCCATGCTTTTCTTTTTTCCTTGTTTTGGTTCAATGTTTCATGAACCAACAATATTCCTCCCGCCAATCTGGCCGGAGACAATACCTCCTGCTTAAAGTACGTCACAAGATTATTT
>JBNLAL010000322.1:0-2318 GCA_050302115.1 Gammaproteobacteria bacterium
CTGGCAGTCAAATATCGCGAAACAGATGAACTGGGTAAACAAATTGGCGGACCGATGTATTACATTAAAAACGGTTTGGCATCGCACTGGCACTGGCTCAGTTATTTATTTGCTGTTTTTGGAATGTTTGCTGCATTTGGTATCGGCAATATGGTGCAATCCAATTCCGTTGCCGATGAAATTGCTAGCACCTTTCAGATTCCAACCTGGATAACAGGAACCGTTTTAGCCACGCTGGCAGCATTGGTAATCATTGGTGGTGTAAAACGTATTGCACAAGTCGCGGCCAGGCTGGTTCCTTTTATGGCAATCGCATATATTCTCGCTGCATTAATTATTGTTGGTTTACATATTCAGGAAGTTCCTGCTGCATTTTCACTAATTATCAAAAGTGCCTTTACTGGCTCTGCTGCAACAGGAGGCTTTGCCGGTGCAACGATCTGGATGGCATTACGTTGGGGTTTTGCACGAGGTATTTTTTCAAATGAAGCCGGTCTGGGTAGTGCGCCAATAGCACACGCAGCTGCACAAACCACTGATCCGGTAAAACAGGGCATGGTAGCCATGCTCGGCACCTTTATTGATACCTTAATAATATGCAGTCTAACCGCATTCGCTATCATTTTAACCGGCTCCTGGGACAGTGGCTTAAAAGGAGCACCCATGTCTTCGCTTGCCTTTAGTACAGGATTATTCGGTTATGGTGGTTATGTTGTCAGTTTTGGTTTGATCCTGTTTGCATTCACTACAATCCTGGGTTGGAGTTATTATGGTGAACGTTGTGCTGAATATTTATTCGGTACAAAAATCATTACACCTTATCGTGTCATCTGGATCATCGCTATTTTTATTGGTGCGGTAGTCAAACTTGAATTGGTCTGGACGTTTGCCGATGTATTTAACGGTTTGATGGCGTTGCCAAACCTGATCGCTTTATTAATGTTAAGTCCGATAGTCTTTAGTAAAACGCGCAACTATTTTAATAACAAGAATTCACAATGGTAGTCGAACACGAAGAAATTGTTTCAGCTGTAGCTGCCGCCCTTAAGGAAGATGTTGGAAGCGGTGACATTACAGCCGCCCTTTTGCCGGAAGATAGTATCAGTAATGCAAAGTTGATATCGCGTGAAATAGCTGTTTTATGTGGTACCCCCTGGTTTAACGAAGTCTTTAATCAACTGGATCCCAATATCAAGATCGAATGGCAGGTTAAAGATGGAGATAATATTTCACCTGACCAGTTACTTTGTAAACTTAGCGGGCCTACACGAGCCCTGTTAACCGGTGAACGTAGTGCTATTAATTTTTTGCAAACTTTGTCGGGTACGGCAACGACAGTTAAAAGTTATGTTGAGTTCATTAAAGACACGAATACTCAAATACTTGATACACGAAAAACAATCCCTGGCTTACGGCTTGCCCAAAAATATGCCGTGAGTTGTGGTGGAGGAACCAACCATCGCATTGGACTCTACGATGCTTTTTTAATCAAGGAAAACCATATTCTTGCCAAAGGTGGAATTGATAAAGCAGTCAATCAGGCAAAGGAAAAAGGGCTTCCAGTAGAAGTTGAAGTAGAAAACTTGCAAGAATTAAAGGAAGCACTGGATGCTAAAGCAGACAGCGTACTGCTCGATAATTTCAGTCTGGAAAATTTGAAAAAGGCCGTCATCATTACCCAGGGGCGGGCTAAACTGGAGGCCTCGGGTAATGTAGATAAAGCCAACTTAAGAGCGATAGCAGCAACCGGGGTAGACTATATTTCAGTTGGTTCACTGACAAAACATGTCAAAGCGATCGATTTCTCGATGCGCTTTGACACACAATAATTAAAGTTTGCTTTTAACCAGCTCGTAGATCTCTTCTTTCAAGTCATCCATTCCATCAAGCAAGGATTCAAGTTGTTTACGGCGGTCATCAGCAAATTCCTGATCCTTGATTCCACCGATATTAATATAAACATTTAACGCAGCACTTCTTAAACCGGCATAGCCAGCAAGTACAGCTACACCTGCATCACTGATCACATTATTATTACCTTTATCAGCTATAGGCTGACTCAGATTAATCACTTCTCGACACAATCTGGCACATTCCAATGGGACGTCCGTTGCTTCTTTTAATGCAGCCTGGATTTCGGTCGAACGTGCCGCTTTTTCATCATCGGTTTCCTTTGGCATACCATAAGCCGACATCACGCGATTGAAGACATCAACATCATCTTTAATAGCATCGGTCAATTTGGCCCGCAAGTCCTCGGATTTAGCAAGGATGTCCTTTGCATCACCATCAACTTCTTCATAGCCTTTTTTACCAAT
>JBNLAL010000323.1:0-2309 GCA_050302115.1 Gammaproteobacteria bacterium
AATGCGCGAGGCCCAATGCGGTGAAAGAATGGATAAGGAAGGCGAAGTCCACGAAGGATTTTATATCTCAAATAACGGTAAACTGGACCGGGTTGATTTGCATAAATATTCTGGAGGGAGTTCCGTTATTGTTTACGGACAAACTGAATTAACTCGTGATCTTTATGAGGCCCGTGACAAATTGAAAGGCAAGGTCATTCATCATGTTGAGGATGTCAAACTGCACAACATAACCACTGATGCACCTTATGTTACTTACCGTGAAGGCGATGAAATAATTCGTATTGATTGCGATTACATTATTGGTGCTGATGGCTTTCATGGCGTTAGCCGCAAGTCGATACCTAAAGATGTTTTACGAGAGTATGAACGTGTTTATCCTTTTGGCTGGCTAGGCGTACTGTCACGTACCAAACCTGTTTCACCTGAATTAATTTATGCCAAACATGATCGTGGCTTTGCATTGTGTTCGTTACGTTCACAAGTACTAAGTCGGTACTATATACAAGTACCATTAACTGATTCAGTTGAGGATTGGCCTGATAAAGCCTTCTGGGAAGAACTTAAAAGGCGTTTACCGGAAGAAACTGCGAACAAACTGGAGACCGGCCCATCTATCGAGAAGTCTATCGCGCCGCTTCGTAGTTTTGTTGCTGAACCGATGCGTTATGGTAATTTGTTTTTGGCCGGTGATGCTGCGCATATAGTACCGCCTACCGGCGCACGTGGATTAAATAGTGCTGCTTCGGACATTTATTACCTGTATCACGCTATGCTCGAACATTACCAGAATGGTAATGACAGTGGGCTGGACAACTATTCAGCAAAAGCTCTGGCACGTATCTGGAAAGCACAACGATTCAGTTGGTGGATGACAATGTTACTTCATACTTTTCCTGACACTATTCCCTATGATCAGAAATTACAGCAAACAGAACTTGAATATTTGTTTTCATCTGAAAAGGC
This sequence comes from Gammaproteobacteria bacterium, assembly GCA_050302115.1. Taxonomy (GTDB): domain Bacteria; phylum Pseudomonadota; class Gammaproteobacteria; order Eutrophobiales; family Eutrophobiaceae; genus JBNLAL01. Next base: position 967 of record JBNLAL010000323.1, read on the forward strand.
GATGGGCTCACTTGCTGAAAATTATGTCGGCCTACCTTTTTAAATACACATTACGTCCAGGTTAATAAACAACATTTTTATGCACGATAAAAAAGGAGCTTAATAATAAGTATTAAGCTCCTTTAAGTTTACCGGCTTTAAACTTTACCGTTACCCGTTAATGAGCAACTGCAGGCCTGCACAGGTATTGGAAATGGGTGCTACCAGATTGCGATGCGCCTCAGTGACATTTCCGTTCAAGCAACCACGCATAGCCAACCACATATTGAGTTCGACACCCTGGCCGCCAGCCTTTTCTACCAGATCTTCAATACTGTATTTGGTCAGTGCTTCCGGATCTGAAACCATTTTATCGACACATTCTTCATCAAACTCAGTATTTAAAAAACCGGCACGCTCACCATCCAGTTGATGAGATAAACCACCAGTACCCATCACTATCACTTTCTGATCACCACCAAAGGATTCTACGGCACGGCCAATAGCCTGTCCGAAGGCATAAGAGCGGGATGGTTTCGGCATAGGATGGCGCTCACAGTTAATACAAACAGGGATCACTTTTATGTGTTGATAATTCTTATCAGGATACATTAATGAAAGTGGCACAGTCAGACCGTGGTCAACTTTAATATCCTGACAAACTGTCGGATCGAAGTCATTTTCAATTAACTCATTCACAATATGCCAGGAGAGTTCTGTTTCACCCGTCACTGGAGGAATAGGTTTTATCCCCCAGCCTTCATCCGCATTCTGATATTGCGCTGCTGTACCGATGGCAAAGGTTGGTTTTTTATCCAGAAACATTTCCAGACCGTGGTCATTGTAAAAAATAATGGCTATGTCAGGTTGAACCTTGTTTATCCATTCTCTTACCGGAATATAACCCTGGAAAAAATCCCGCCAATAAGGCGTGTCTTCCTGACCATTATCCATCGCGACACCAATGGCCGGAATATGTGAAGAGCCGATACCACCTAATATTTTAGCCATTGTTCTTACCTACCCCCTGGCTGTCCAGGTATGCTTGAAATTGTTCTGTGGTTTGCCCGGTTTGCAAACCGCCAAAGTCTTGTACGTTGAGGTTTAATATCGGACCGAATTTAGCGAGGTAATAAATACTGCCGCCTTCTTCGATCATTCCCAACACATCACGAGCACGAACCGCTTTTTTTTGTTCTTCGTTTAAACCAAATTTCTCCATATATGTTTCTTCATTCTCAACGAATGCCTTACGTCCTTCTTCTGAATTAAAAGAGTGACACATCTTGTTAAGTGGATAACCTTTGGTAGACATCGGACCATCGAAAAACGTTGTACCCGGGATATCACGCATTTGCTTTATT
>JBNLAL010000324.1:0-2302 GCA_050302115.1 Gammaproteobacteria bacterium
TCAGTATTCTTCCAGTCATAATAATGAAGCAAGCCCTGCTATAAATAATAATTTGACAGACTTGCCCGAAAGTTTTGAGTCAAGTACGGAGCATAAGGCCGTTCAGTTAGGTTTAGTAGACCACTACGTTTAAACCCTTCCATTAATAATAATTAACGATGACCTGTTGCCAGTTTTAATGAGGTTCATCCAAATTATTTCACCTGTATCTTTGATTTAATTTCCTTACTGTCAAATCGTTGACATCCCTTTTTATTGGATCCTCTAAGTTATTAATAATTAAACTAAATTATCTATGGCATAGCGCTTGCTAAAAGATACTTACTTGTTAACACGGAGACTGATAATGGCTGAGGGAGATGAAGAAATCGAGGAAGTAACAGAAGAGAAACCGGCAGGAAGTAAGAAGAAACTTCTGATTATCATTATTACTGCTGTAGTTCTACTTGCAGGTGGTGGAACCGCTGCTTTTATGATGATGGGTGATGACAGTAATACACCGGAAGTCGCTGCCGATGGTAAAGCATCAGATTCTGATGCTGAAGATAGTGATACTGAAAAAAGCGAGGAAGTTGCCACAGCAGGTGAAGCCTATTATTTTTCATTAGACCCTCCTTTTATTGTGAATTTCAGTGGCAAAAGCCGTGCACGATTTTTACAAGTCAGTATTGAAGGTTTAACCAGGGATGCAAAGGTTAAGGAAGATATTACCAAGCACTTCCCACAGGTAAGAAACAATCTCGTCATGTTGTTAAGTGCCAAGACTTATGACGAACTAAGTAGTCAGGAAGGTAAAGTCACTTTACGTAAACAAGTATTAAAAGAAATACAGAAAGTACTGGAGGCTGAAACCGGTCATGAAGGCGTTGAAGATGTGTTCTTTACCAGTTTCGTAATGCAATAAGCTCGGGGTAAAAATAAAAAAATGGCCGATGATATTCTTTCACAAGACGAAATCGATGCGCTCTTAACCGGCGTCGATAGCGGTGATGTTGAAACCGAAAGCGATGATGCTGTTGATGATGGTCAAGCGAAATCGTATGACTTCAGTAGTCAGGATCGCATTGTTCGCGGTCGTATGCCAACACTGGAAATGATTAATGAACGGTTCGCAAGAAATTTTCGCATTACATTATTTAATTTTTTAAGACGTTCACCCACCATCTCGGTTGATGGTGTACAGATGACAAAATTTGGTGAGTATATTCACAGTCTTTTTATGCCATCAAATCTCAATCTGGTAAAAGTCAGACCGTTACGTGGTACAGCATTGTTTGTCATGAACCCTAAACTGGTTTACTCGATAGTTGATTCTTTTTTCGGGGGAGATGGTCGTTTTCATACCAAGATTGAAGGGCGTGATTTTACCGGTACCGAGATGCAGGTTGTGAAAAATGTGTTACATAAAATATTTGAAGATCTAAAGGAAGCATGGGCACCGGTACTGGACGTTACTTTTGAACATGCTGGTTCTGAAGTTAATCCTCATTTTGCCAATATCGTAACACCCAGTGAGGTGGTTGTTGTCTCAACGATCCATGTTGAACTGGATAATGGCGGTGGAGACTTACATCTAACCTTGCCTTATTCAATGCTTGAACCTTTACGCGAGCAACTTGATGCAGGTGTGCAGAGTGATACTTCTGATTATGACCAGAGATGGATTAACTCCCTTCGTGAAGAAATAAAAAAAGCACCCATAGAGTTAAACAGTACTTTAACTGAAACAACAATATCTCTTCGGGAATTAAATCAATTGAAAGAGGGAGATGTTATTCCTATCGATTTTCCTGATTCAGTCATCGCGGATGTTGAGGGCATACCAGTCTTTCGCGCCCAATATGGTTTATCCAGAGGTAATCGTGCACTAAAGGTTCTGGAAATGTTAAGACACGACACTTCAGTTCCCGCAATTAATTATTTACAGGAGCAAGCAAATGACGGAAGAAACTAGTACAAGCACTGAAGAGGATATCGGTGATGATTGGGCTGCGGCGATGTCCGAGCAAGCTTCAGCAGATGAAGTGGATAATGTGGAACAAGCTATGGAAGAAGCGCCATTACAAAATCTACAAGCAGATAATATAGGGGCTGGAGAACAAGCAAACCTTGAAGCCATACTCGACATCCCTGTTTCCTTATCAGTACAGATTGGACAAACGAAGATCAGTATTAAAAACCTGTTACAACTGAACCAGGGGTCGGTTGTCGAGCTCGAACGTCTTGCTGGTGAGCCGTTGGATGTTATGGTGAATAATACATTGGTTGCACATGGAGAAGTTGTTGTCGTCAATGAAAAATA
>JBNLAL010000325.1:0-2301 GCA_050302115.1 Gammaproteobacteria bacterium
TTTTGCAACAAGGGTCTTATCTCATTATCAATTGCTTCACGCGCACGAAAAATTCTCGATCGTACAGTACCGATCGGACATTCCATAACAGTCGCAATTTCTTCATAACTCAAACCTTCTACCTCACGTAACGTAATTGCAGAACGTAAATCTTCAGGCAAACTTTCAATGGCTTTCAATACGGTTGCCTGTAATTCCTCTTTCAGCAACAGATTTTCAGGTGTTGCATGTTCCTTTAGAGCATCATTACTCTCAATTTGTTCAATTTCAGCAACATCATGATCGCTTTCAGTTGGACGTCTGGATTGTAAAGCCAGATAGTTCTTTGCCGTATTGACCGCAATTCGATATAACCAGGTATAAAACGCACTATCGCCACGGAAATTGGGTAAGGCACGATAGGCTTTAATAAAAGCCTCCTGTGTGACATCTAATGCATCACTATGGTTCCTGACAAATCGTGATACCAGGTTCACAATGCGTTGCTGGTATTTGAGGACAAGCAAATCATAAGCCGCTTTTTCACCATTTTTTACGCGCTCGATAAGTTCTTTATCCGTTACATTTTTGGCCATATGGCCTTAACCCTCATATACTGTTAATTAATATTGCAGTGCAAAATTATGTGATGTTTTTCTGCAAAGAAAGTATGAATTATATTAACATTCAACAATCAATGGCTTAGATAAAAAAACGGGTATACTACCTTAAGCAAGATGCTTGACCAACAACAACATGATGTCCTGATAATCGGCAGCGGTGCCGCAGGGCTAAGTTTAGCCTTAAAACTTGCTGATCACGGAAAAATTGCTGTTTTATCAAAAGAAGTACTAACTGAAGGGGCAACCTGGTATGCGCAAGGAGGGGTTTCAGCAGTACTCGATGAACAGGATTCCATTGAGTCTCATGTTGAAGACACCTTGAGAGCAGGTGCAGGCCTTTGTGACTCAGAGATTGTTCATTATGTTGTTGAAAATGCTAAGGAAAGCATTAAATGGTTGATTGATTTAGGTGTCGATTTCACCCGCGTAGAAGAAAAAGCAGATCAAAGTTCTCCCTTTCATTTGCACAAAGAAGGTGGACATAGTCACCGACGTATTATTCATGCCGCCGATCAAACTGGTAGGGCCATAGAAACGACACTGGAATCCCGGGTCCGGGAACACCCCAATATTGATTTATTTGAACATCATATTGCTATCGATTTAATCACTAACCGTAAATTATCAAAACCTAATAACCGGTGTCTTGGTGCGTATATTCTTGATTTATTTGATAATGAAGTCCAGGTCTTCAAGGCACGCAGTACAGTATTAGCCACAGGAGGCGCTGGGAAAGCCTATTTATACACGAGCAACCCGGATGCCTGTACCGGTGATGGTATTGCTATGGCCTGGCGTGCAGGGTGTCGAATCGCCAATATGGAATTCATCCAATTTCATCCGACTTGTTTATACCATCCTATGGCAAAGTCTTTTCTGATATCAGAAGCCCTGCGTGGCGAAGGAGCCAGATTGATACTGGCCAATGGAGAAACATTTATGCAGCGTTATGATCAACGCGAAGAATTGGCTCCCAGAGATATTGTAGCTCGTGCGATTGATAGTGAAATGAAACGACTTGGTAATGACTGTGTTTATCTGGATATTACGCATAAACCAGCTGAATTTATTAAAAAACATTTTCCAACGATCTATACACGCTGCTTGGAGCTGGGAATTGATATCACGAAAACACCTATTCCTGTTGTCCCTGCTGCACATTATACCTGTGGTGGTGTCATGACAGATAAAAATGGCCAAACAGACATATCGGGCTTGTATGCAATTGGAGAAGTGAGTTGTACAGGTTTACATGGTGCGAATCGTATGGCCAGTAATTCATTATTGGAATGCATAGTATTTGCCCATGCCGCTTGCATGGACATACGGCAATCTTTGGCCGCCATAAAAATGCCGGATGATTTGCCTGAATGGGATGAAAGCCGTGTAACAGATTCTGATGAAGAAGTTGTGGTTAGCCACAACTGGGACGAAATCCGTCGTTTCATGTGGGATTATGTAGGTATTGTCAGGACAACAAAACGATTGCAACGCGCACAACACCGTATACAGTTATTACAGACGGAAATAACTGATTATTATGGTAATTTTAGAGTGAGTAAAGATTTAATCGAATTGCGTAACCTGGCAATGGTTGCCGAATTAATCATTGAGTCAGCACTCAGACGCAAAGAGAGCCGCGGTTTACATTTCACTTCTGATTATCCAATTGCTGAAATGAGGAAAAATCCAAAAAACA
>JBNLAL010000326.1:0-2298 GCA_050302115.1 Gammaproteobacteria bacterium
GTAAACTGTTGAACGCTGCTCGTAACAGTGGTGTTTTGATGGTATTTAGCCTGCCATAAGATTTAACGAACGAGAGTTTGTTAAATGTCCCCGACACTTCGGTGTCGGGGATTTTTTTTGTTCTAAATTCGCTATACTAAATTGCATGTCAGGTTCTGGAACAGATAGCAATAAAGACACTCCCATTGAACGGGAACCATTAACCCCGATGCCAGAGGTTAATGCTTTGAGTATCGATGATCTTAGTAAATGCTTACGTAATGGAATTTCTGATTTTTTAAAAGCACCGTTATTTGGTCTTTTCTTTGGAGCAATCTTCGTTATCGGCGGAATTTTTATTGTTCAATCACTTTTTGTCTGGAAGAAAGTCTGGCTTATTTACCCTGTCATGATTGGTTTTCCCCTGATTGGTCCATTTGCAGGTGTAGGTCTGTATGAAGTGAGTAGAAGGCTGGAAAAAGGAGAAGCTTTAGCCTGGGATACAGTTTTCTTTGTTGTGTGGAAAAGTATCGGCGGTGAAATAAAGTGGATGGCATTTGTCATGTTATTTATTTTCTGGGTCTGGATGTATCAGGTGCGATTGTTACTTGCGTTGTTTCTTGGAAATATGTCATTTCCCAGTTGGGAGAAGTTTTTCCAGATTTTAACCACAACAACAGAAGGATGGAGCTTTATAGTTGTCGGTCATGTGGTGGGTGCATTTTTAGCTATGGTATTATTTTCCGTGACGGTGGTATCAATTCCGTTATTACTTGAACGTGATCGTGATTTTATAACGGCGATGATTACCAGTGTAAAAACGGTTTTTCAAAGTCCTGTTGTTATGCTTTCCTGGGGGGTATTCGTAACACTTGCCATTATGCTTTCTTTTGTTCCCGCATTCCTGGGATTGCTTGTGGTTTTACCTGTGCTTGGTCACACAACCTGGCATATTTATAAAAAGGCTGTTGTTTAAAAAGTAATTGAGGAATTAAATGATTTGGTTTGATGTAGAATTATACAGATGATTGAATCTCTTTTACTTACTGCAACACGATTATCAACATTTATTGGTCAACAATCATTGACCAATGCAAGCGGCTTTTTTTTTGAACGTGATGGACGCCTGTTTCTTGTGACCAGTCGGCATGTTATGTATGACGAGCCCAGTAAACATTTCCCTGATCGGATCGAGATTGAGTTACATAATGATATTAATAATATGGCCAGTTCCATTAATTTTTCTATCCCACTTTTTCACAATGGTAATAGTCTCTGGCGTGTCGCCAAGGATACTTCAGGTGAAGTTGATGTTGCGGTGATAGAACTTGATTGTAATGCTTTGCCTCAGACTATGGCTTATAAGGCATTTACACCGGAAAACTTATTGAGTGATGCAGGACAGGTTGAAATAGGCTCTACATTACAGATTGTTGGTTTTCCTTTAGGGTTTCATGATACCTTGCATCACATGCCAATCGTTCGACAAGGTATGCTGGCTTCTTCATTTGGTTTACGTTTTCAGGGGGAAGGTTTTTTTCTGACTGATGCACGTACACACAGAGGCATAAGTGGCGCTCCTGTTGTAATGCGGTTCAATGGGTCAAATAATCAGCTAACTGATTTACCGTGGTTATTATTGGGTATTCATTCCGCCCGTCTTGATGTCGGAACCCGTGACCTGGAACTGGATGAAGCACTGGGTTTGAACTGCTCCTGGTATGCAGATATCTTGCTCACCCTTACACAGTAATATTCTTATCCATGTAAATAACCTAAATAGAGTAACAGGTTATACTTTGTGTCGTTTTATGGTGACATTGAAGACACTTTCCCCTATGATTCCGTCCTTTTTATCAATAGCTAAAGTTAAATAAAAAGCATAAATATCAATATATTAAACATTCTTTTCATGTGCAAATCATAAAATCAGGAATGCTATTTGCTCAATATACGTTTGCTTTAGAGTTTATGTTTTGGGGAAAACAGGGTTAATGGATAAACATGGGGAGGATTTTTTAAAGCTCAGTGCGTTACGGGTCGAGGCTTTATATAACAATTCAGTCGTACCTGTCGCAGTTACACTTACGGGCTGCATTGTTCTTTTCTTTGTTTTATTAAATGAAGAAAACAAAGTGGTTGCTTATATGTGGTTAACTGTTTTATTGACAGTTTCTCTAATTCGCTATTTTTTTGTTCGTCGTTATCATTTAGCAATAAAATCTCCGGTTGATTATAAATACTGGTTGAATCTTTTTTTGGCTGGAACAATATGTTCCGGTATGGTGCTAGGTTCGACAGCGTACGTTTTTTTGGTAA
>JBNLAL010000327.1:0-2290 GCA_050302115.1 Gammaproteobacteria bacterium
ATGAAACTATGAGAAAACAACAAAGCAAATATCCAAATTTATTTACATTGCATGACAAGGTTATAACAAGAAATAACACAAAGGCGTATCTGGAAAGTAAACGCCGGATACCGTTTAATGAGTTTGGTATTTTTCGTTATTATCCTGAACTGGAAGTTTAGCTTTAACAGCCTCTGCTCTCTTCAACATTGAAACTGACGTTCATTGTGGCTTCTATCAACTGTCTGAATTCAACAAAGTTATGCACGATAAAGTCCGGTTTGTGCGGGTGAGTAGTTGTGCCCGGAAAGATTTTCATCAACCAGTGGTCATCCCAGTTAGCCCCGTTATAAAAAATATTTGTCACACCGGCATCATTAGCAGCAATGGTGTCTGTGGTACTATCACCAACATACCAACAGCTCTTGTCCGGTTTGATGTCAAGCCATTCCAGTGCCTTCAGGATTAGATCGGGATGGGGTTTTCTTTTTTCTACGTCGTCACCACAAACGGTTACATCAAAAAAATGCGCCCAACCATGGACGTGAATAACGCTGATCTCATGTTCGAGGAACTCACGGTCCCGGTTGGTCAGTACGCCCAGTTGTAAGTTAAAGCTGCGTAGATCAGCCAGCATATCATCGAGTCCATCTTCAAAGGGATGAATTTCACCGAAGTGATTACGGTAACAACGGTTAAATTCTATGTGTGCAATATGTTTCGCTTCATGGTCACTACAAAACAGCACTTCGAAAATATCTGTGCGTGATATTTTCTTTTCCGTTTTAATTTTGGGATGTAGGCATTGGTTATCACGAACGAACTGTACAAGTCTCCGGTCTTCATCCGTCTTGTTCTGTTCCGGTGTTGCCAGGCGGTCGAGCAAACCCAGATCACCAAACTTGGGAATAACATCATCGACTGCGTGGTACATGGCATCAAGCGTATCAACCAATGTGGCATGCCAGTCGAATAAAATAATCTTTGGCGGAACAAGCGCGGGATCTATCTTTTGGGCTAATATCTCTTTCATCTTTCCATTATAACAAGCAAAAGGTTATTCATTATTACCTTTAAAAAATAACATTGATTTCGGGCTAAACAGTAAACCGCATAATATAAAAGCAAATACGGTTTTAGAGATAAATTGTGGTGAAGGCCCGCTAACAAGCAAAGTCATTAATACAACTGTGTAGATCCAGAAAGTGTAAAGATAGAGTGCCCAGATCCTGCCTCTTAACATAAAAAGTGCGCTGGTAATTAACACGACACTGCCTAACAGTGCATGCACGATCTGAAGTTCGATCGGGATATTAAACAAAGCATTTTTTGAAGCAGCTTCCAGAATTTCTTTTGCCTGTTGGTAAACTTCACTATTAATCGCCAATAGAAATTTGGGCGTGGCAGATAATAAGGAAAGAATAATACTGATCCACGCAATAATCGTAATTCGTTTGGGACGATTAATAATTTTACTCACGGTTAAGAAATTATTTATTTTTTGGTTAATCAGATTTTGGCCACCAGTTTAAACCAGGGCATACACTTTGTTGATAAAAAATGGAGTTAAAATACTTCCTTGAGGAACTGAGTAAACCGTCGCCAGGATTGTTTATCTGCTTCTGCACGATAACGATCAGAGCCATATACTGTAAAGGCATGGGGTGCACCACCATATGTAATTAATTCATGTGGAACGCCGGCCCGTTCCAGTTCTTCACCCAGGTTGGCAAAGTCATGCATGGTGATGGCAGTGTCCGCTGTACCATGCATTACCAGAACACGTCCCTTTGTTTTGGAATAATCCTGGCCTTCAGGTGTCTTTAAGCCGCCATGAAATGTGACGAACCCTTTCAGATTTGCGCCTGATCGCGCCATTTCCAGTACGGCTGCGCCACCAAAACAATAACCCATGGCAATGGCATTTTCTATATTTGCGCCATTCTCCTTCGCGGTATTTAATGCACTGCGTAACAAGGTACGCATCTTTTTACGATCCTTATAGAGCTCTCCAGTATGCTGGCGTTTATCTTTTACTTCGGTAGGGCGAATACCTGCACCAAACAGATCGACAGCAAAAACAGCATAGCCCAGTTCCGACAACATCTCGGCACGTTTGATTTCATAATTGGTTAAACCATCCCAGTCATGGACTAATAATACTAACGGTGCATCTGCTGCAGGTGATGTGTAATAGCCTTCATAAGTTTGACCATCGACTTCGTAAGTGATCGTTTTGCCTATTGCAAAAACAGAAGCAGACAGGCAGGATAAAAATATTATTGTTAAGGTTTTAAAAAACATTTAACGC
>JBNLAL010000328.1:0-2271 GCA_050302115.1 Gammaproteobacteria bacterium
TGTTCCTTGATATGGAACAGGTCTTCTTCAAATTTCGGTAACTGCCCTGTGCCCATGCAGCTATCGGCATTGACCAGATAAGGTACATTGATCTCCGTGTAACCATGCTCGGTAGTATGGGTATCCAACATAAACTGGATCAAGGCACGATGTAATCGGGCGATATCACCTTGCATAACAACAAAACGCGAGCTGGTAATCTTGGTGGCTGTTTCAAAATCAATCAGGCCTAAAGCTTCACCCAGATCAACATGGTCTTTTGGTTCGAAGTCGAATGTTCTTGGCTCTCCCCATTTCCGTATTTCTTCATTATCATCTTCAGTGTTTCCTTCCGGTACGGACTCATGCGGGATGTTAGGAATGCCGGCAACGATCTTATTTAAGTTAAACTGTATTTCATCCAGTTCAGCAACACTTTCATCCAGTTGCCGTTTTATACTGGCCACTTCATCCATAACAGCCTGAGCATCATCACCCTTGGATTTTAATTGTCCTATCTCTTTTGATTTTGAATTACGTAAAGCCTGAAGTTCTTCTGTTTTAACCTGAATGGCCTTGCGTTTTTCTTCAAGTGATTTAACTGAATCCACATCCAGTGACATGTTACGTTTCTTTAACGCAGTAGCAACATAGTTGAGATCGTTACGTAATAATTGCGGGTCTAACATTAATTACTTTTCCCTTTTTACATATTTATCTTTGCAGGCCAATGAACAAGGTGACCTGGTTTAATTCTTTTATTTAATTCTTCAATGATTAGTTTTGCCTTTTCCGGCTCATCAAAAAACTCAATGACTATCGGCAAATCAAGAGACATATCGATCAGCTTGGATGAATGAATTTCCCCTGATGTGCCAAATCCGGTGATCCCGCGAAAGACAGTAACACCATGCACCTTGCTTTCGTCATGTAAAAATTGCATAAGCTCTTCCATGTGAGCTTTTGCTTCATGCAAATAAATACGAACCATTGTGACATCTGTTTCGCTCATATCTGTCTCCCCAGTATCATTCCCAACCAACAACCTGATACACACAAAGTTACACTAAGCAGAATATTTATTCCGGCTTTTATACTTTCACCGGATTCAATCAGGTTCAGGGTTTCAATCGAAAACGTAGAAAAAGTGGTAAATGCACCTAACAAGCCAATTGTTATTCCTGCTCGCCATTCGGGACTGACATCCATACGTTCAATCAGCATGACATAACTAAGTCCCATAATAATAGAACCAAGGACATTCACGGATAAGGTCCCATAGGGAAAACCACGCCCCAACAATGCATAAACACCATTGGACATACCGTAGCGGCACAATGCACCCACAGCACCACCGATCGCGATTGATATTAATTGCATCATAGATTCAGTTTTTTGTTTCTTTTGCTTTTTTATCCTGCTCTCTCAACATCGCCAGTTTTTCGGCAATCTTGATCTCCAGTCCCCGATTTACCGGATGATAATATTCTCTGGCTTCCATATCCTCCGGAAAATAGTTTTCGCCTGCGGCATAGGCATCCTGTTCATTATGCGCATAACGATAATCTTTTCCATAATCCAGTGACTTCATCAGTTTGGTTGGAGCATTACGTAAATGCAAAGGCACTTCCCTGGAGCCGGATTGTTTCGCATCCTGCATGGCAGCCTTGAATGCAGTGTATACGGCATTACTCTTAGCAGCACAGGCAAGATAAACGATCGCTTGCGCTATTGCCAATTCACCTTCCGGGGAACCCAATCGTTCCTGTGTTTCCCAGGCATCCAGTGCCAGACGTATACCTCTTGGGTCTGCATTACCGATATCTTCCGATGCCATGCGTACGACGCGACGTGCAATATAAAACGGATCGCAACCGCCATCAATCATACGTGTAAACCAGTATAGTGCGGCATCGGGATTAGATCCCCTGACTGATTTATGTAATGCGGATATTTGATCATAAAAGGCTTCACCGCCTTTATCAAAACGCCGCATGGAGCCATCTTTTAATACTTCATTTAATAATTCTTCCGTTATCTTCCCTTCTTCAGCAAGGTCTGAAGCTATCTCAAGTAAATTTAATGCTCGACGTGCATCACCATCTGCAACGTTAACCAGTTTTTTTAATACAGCATCAGAAATTTGAAGTTTGTTTGTCCCTAACCCGTGTTCCTCATTATCCAGTGCCTGTTTTAATATAGTTAATAAGCTGTCATGCTCAAGAGCTTTTAAAACGTATACGCGAACACGGGATAACAATGCATTATTTAATTCAAATGACGGGTTTTCAG
>JBNLAL010000329.1:0-2260 GCA_050302115.1 Gammaproteobacteria bacterium
CGCCGTCGCAATCGTGATGCCACGCTCCTTCTCCTCCGGCGCATTGTCAATCTGGTCGTAACCCCTGACCTCACCGTGACCGTGCTTCTCCGCCATCACCTTCGTCAACGCCGCCGTCAACGTCGTCTTACCGTGATCAACGTGACCAATCGTGCCTACGTTTACGTGCGGTTTTGTTCTTTCAAACTTCTCTTTAGACATGAGTCTTTCCTGCTTATCTTAAGTTTGTAAGTCGAGCTTTTCGTTTCCAACACCGCGATTTACGGTCACGGCACTCTATAACCACGGGCAGAGACCTGGAGCCCACACCCGGGATTGAACCGGGGACCTCTTCCTTACCAAGGAAGTGCTCTACCCCTGAGCTACAGCAGCTGAAGGCTGTCGCCCACCGGCGGGCCGATGAGCGTGAGTGGTGCGCGTTCCGATGTCACCGCCGGGCGCGAAGCCCGCGCGGATGGAGCGGGTGATGGGAATCGAACCCACGTGTGCAGCTTGGAAGGCTGAGGTTCTACCATTGAACTACACCCGCCTTGTTTCTCTCAGACCGCCGCGCCTGCTCGAGGTGCGACCGCCGCTAGCCTTTGCCTCACGCCGATTTCAGTCCTGGACGCCCGTTTTTCAGGCGTACAAAAATCCTGACAGTTTCAATCATTTAACCGTCGGGATTGTTGAGTCTCATTCTGTATCGCCGCGCTGCTGGTCCGATCCGAAGCCTGCCTCGGTCGCACCATCGTCTGGTGGAGGGGGTAGGATTCGAACCTACGAAGGCTGAGCCAGCAGATTTACAGTCTGCCCCCGTTGACCGCTTGGGTACCCCTCCAAAAAATTCAAGCCGACCATTTTGGGATAATAGTCAGGCACTGTCAATGTTAACTTTTAAGATTTTCTGATTAATTTATTCGTCTCGGCATCCCTGATTTCTGTAGGTTTTTGTTCTCTATTCAAAGTAGCAGGATAAATATAATCCACCAGATTTCCAAAGTACGAACGTACTTTTTGTGATGAATACGCCGGAAGAGTTCCTTGACGATTCGCACTGGTTGAAACAATCGGACCTAATTCTTGGCAAATAGCCTGGACAACAGGATTAGCACTTACCCTCACAGCCAAGGTATTATGATCCCCTGTTAACCAGTATGGCGTTTCAGCTCTTGCTGGTATTAACCAGGTTATGGCACCCGGCCAGCTTTTCAATACAACACCTGGTTCAGACACTTTATTAAAATCGACCAGCAGATCCAATTGACCTACATCAGCAGCGACACAGATCAGACCCTTACGAACTGAACGGCGCTTTAGCTTCAGTATTCGATAAACAGCATGTTCGTAAATTGGGAGACACCCCAATCCAAATACAGATTCAGTAGGATAAGCAATAACACCACCTTGCTCACAAGTTTGTATGGCCTGCTTCAAATGCAATTTATTCATCTGAAGAAATGAATATATGAATTATTAATTAGCTTGCTTTACGAACACGTTTCTTCTTGGCACGTTTTCTTGGAGGTGGTGCAGCGGCCAGCAATTGTTGTGATTCCTCCAAGCTTAGACTCGCTGGTTCCTTATCTTTTGGTATCTTGGCGTTCTTTTTTCCATCTGTGACATACGGACCATAACGTCCATTTAAAATGGATATCCCTTCATCTTCAAAGATTTTGATCTGTTTCTCAGCGTCGGCTTTTTTCTTCTCTGCAACGAGTTCCAAAGCACGTTCCAGAGTAACAGTATATGGGTCATCCTCTTTTTTCAGTGAAACAAATTTACTCCCATAGCGGATATATGGCCCAAAACGACCAACACTTGCAGCAACCTCTTCTCCTTCCTCTGTTTCTCCAAGGATTCTGGGTAACTTAAACAACTCAAGTGCTTCTTCAAGGCTTATCTTATCGAGCTTCTGTCCCGGTCTTAAACCGGCAAACTTTGGTTTATCTTCATCATCCTTGGTTCCAATTTGTGCATAAGGACCATAACGACCGATCCGCACTGACACCTCTTTCCCGCTTTTAGGATCCGTACCTAATACTCTTGCTTGAGCAACTTCACTACGACTGACATTCTCTTCTTTGTCGTTGACCTGCTTGATAAACGGTTCCCAAAAATCTTTCATCAAAGGGACCCAGTCCTTTTCACCACGAGACACAGCATCCAGTTCATCTTCCAGTTTGGCCGTGAATTCATAATCGACATAATCATGAAAGTGGTTCGTAAGGAAACTATTAACAATCTTTCCGACATCCGTTGGATGAAATCGTTTATTTTC
>JBNLAL010000330.1:0-2241 GCA_050302115.1 Gammaproteobacteria bacterium
GAAAAACCTTTCTCTTCTGACAACACCGGTAATGAAAAAAAACAGAAAAACAGGATGCATAAAGGGGAAAAATGTAATCTATAATTCATTATAAATATTATATTTTAAAATATTAGATACAGTTCCTGAAAATCATATTGCATTGATATGATGATAAAATAAACTTTTATAATATACTCAGTATAAATTTATTTAAAAGTTATTAATTGTAATTACTAAACATTCTCGCTGAATATACAGGTTTATAATGCTACAAAAAAAAATTATTCGTCTTGTTCTTATTTATTTGTTGATTTGCATTGCAACTATAACCGGGTGTAATACAGGTACCCTGGTAAAAGAAGATGAAGTTTCCAAGGAAGAAATTGTAAACAAACTGGTTTTTCCTCCATCACCTGAAAAACCCCGTTTTTATTATGAAATGACCCTGTTTCACAGTGGGCAGTTACTTGAACAATCAAAAGAAGATGAATGGTTTGAGTATTTAACAGGAGAAAAAGCTTCAGGTTCTGTCGAATCACTTGCAAAACCCTATGACGTTACAGTTTGTGACGGTAAGGTTTATATCAGTGATACGGTAAGACGTCATGTCGCTGTTTTTGATTTCAAAAACAAAGGATATTTTACTATCGGAGAAAATGAGCCCGGTTTTTTGAGGAAACCACTGGGCATAGATTCTGATTCGAATTGCAATATTTATATAGCTGACATCTCCACAGGTGCAGTCATGATATATGATGCCAAAGGTGAATTTATCCGGGCCATAGGTAATCCAGAATGGTTTCATAGACTTTCTCATGTCGCTGTTAATCCTGAAGGAAGCCGTTTATATGCTGTGGATACGGGAGGCGTACAAACAGAAGAACACCGCGTACGTGTTTTCGATACCCAGTCCGGAAAGCACCTTTTTGATTTTGGCTCTCGTGGTACTGAAAACGGTCAATTCAATCTTCCCAAAGATATCGATGTTGGTATCGATGGAACTGTACATATCATAGATGCTGGTAATTTCAGGGTGCAGGTTTTCGATCCTGATGGAAACTTTATTCGTGCGTTCGGCTCTGTGGGTAATCGAACTGGCCAGTTCTCACGTCCCAAAGGAATTGCTTCTGATCCGGACGGTAACATTTATGTTGCGGATACATCACTGGCAAATTTTCAAATATTTAACTCAGACGGGCAATTGTTAATGTTTATTGGTAATCGAACCAAGCAGAGTCAACCAGCTGGATATATGTTGCCTTCTGGAATAGATGTTGATAACGATGGTCGAATCTATTTCGTCGATCAATTTTTCAGGAAGGTCGACATATTCCGCCCTGCTGCACTACCTCCAGAATCAGGGGTAGTCGGTTATATCTTCAATAACAAATCTGTAGAAAAATAATTACAAAAAACAAACATACATCGGCAGAATTGATGTATATCTGAATAGCTACATGGCTATTTCCTGCCTGAAGTTACAATAATTTACATAAGCATTACATAATTTTACTGTCAGAGCATCAATAGCTTACAGTGCTCTGTTAAAGTTTTATTAACACATAAAACTGTGAGGACAGTAATTATGGGTCTAATAAAATCAAAAACTATTTTAAATTACTCCAAGTGGATTGTCGTTGCTTTATTAACAACGGCCAGCTTTGCATTACAAGCTGGTGTAGCAGGTAGTCGACATGATCTTTCCACCGGCGGTATCGGACCTGTAACAGGTGGAACCGATGAAGTTTGTGTCTTTTGTCATACCCCACACGGTTCTGATACAAGTGCAGCCGTTCCATTATGGAATAAAGTTTTACCCGCTGCAGGTGGTTACACCCGGTATTCAACTTTAAACACCTCCAGCCTGGATGGTACGGAAGTTCCAGTTGGTTCTGTCTCATTAGCATGCTTGTCATGTCATGACGGTGCTCAAGGTATGGATGTTGTCATTAACGCTCCCGGTTCAACGGCAACAGACACGACTCTATACGATCAAGCTGGTATTGCACTAAATCTTAACCAGGCCATGACAAATGACGTAGGTGACACCGTTCCCATGTTAGGTACTGACCTCACGGATGACCATCCAATCAGTATTCAATATGCGGGTGGTGGTTGTGTTGGTGGTGATGCTTGTCCCATAGCGCCAGCAGGAGATGGCGCAGAAGAAGGCACCGGAGGAGAATTCCCCTCTAGATTTCGTGATGTGGACATCAACACCAGTGAGACATCCACACCTACACATAATCAGATTTCTGG
>JBNLAL010000331.1:0-2231 GCA_050302115.1 Gammaproteobacteria bacterium
ACGGCTTTTTCCTGTATCTCAATCTCCAGCTTGCCGTCTTTCTCGGTGACATGCACATGCCCACCACTGGCGAGTTTGCCAAATAGCACCTCCTGGGCCAGTGGCTTCTTGATCTCGTTCTGGATCAGGCGTGACATAGGACGTGCCCCCATGATCTTGTCGTAACCATTTTCAGCGAGCCATTGTCGTGCCTCTTCAGTTACTTCAATAGTGACTTTCTTTTCATCTAATTGTGCTTCCAGTTCAATCAGGAATTTATCAACCACATTTGAAATAGTGCGTTTGTCCAAAGGTTTGAATTGAATAATGGCATCCAGTCGGTTACGAAATTCAGGGCTAAACATTTGTTTAATGCTTTCCATTGAATCACCACTATGATCCTGCGGAGTGAAACCCACCGAAGCGCGACTCATGCGATCAGCACCGGCATTGGTAGTCATTACGATAATGACATTACGGAAATCGGTTTTACGGCCATTGGTATCGGTAAGCGTGCCATGATCAAAAACCTGCAACATCAGGTTAAAGACATCCGGGTGTGCCTTTTCCATTTCATCCAGTAACAAGACACAATGCGGTTGTTTGTTAATGGCATCCGTTAATAGACCGCCCTGGTCAAAACCCACATAGCCTGGAGGGGCACCAATTAAACGAGAGACAGTATGTCGTTCCATGTATTCGGACATATCGAAACGGACTAATTCAACGCCCATTTGAATGGCCAGTTGTCTGGTTACTTCTGTTTTACCCACACCGGTTGGACCTGCAAACAAAAAGTTGCCGATTGGTTTATAGGGGTTGCCCAATCCGGAACGTGACATCTTGATAGCATTAGCCAATGTACTTATGGCTTCATCTTGCCCAAATACAACCATCTTCAGATTGCGGTCAAGGTTTTTAATAATATCTTTATCCGAGGTGGTAACTGTTTTTGCCGGAATACGTGCAATCTTGGCAATAATGTTTTCAATATCATTTACACCAACTGTTTTTTTGCGTTTGGATGGAGGAAGCAGTTGCTGTGCAGCACCGGCTTCGTCGATCACATCGATAGCCTTATCCGGTAAGTGACGATCATTAATATAACGTTCGGTCAATTCTGCAGCAGTACGTAAAGCCTGGTGTGTATAACGGATATGATGATGATCTTCGAAACGGGACTTTAAGCCTTCGAGTATCTTTACTGTTTCATCAATAGAGGGTTCGTTAACATCGATCTTCTGGAAACGTCTGGCCAGGGCACGGTCTTTTTCAAAAATACCCCGGTATTCCTGATAGGTTGTCGAGCCAATGCATTTTAATTCACCTGAGGCCAAAACAGGTTTAATAATATTTGATGCATCCATGACACCGCCTGATGCAGCGCCGGCACCGATGATGGTATGAATCTCATCAATGAACAGAACAGAGCCGGGTTGTTTCTTTAATTGCGCGACCACACCTTTCAAGCGTTTTTCAAAATCACCACGGTATTTGGTACCGGCCAATAATGCGCCGAGGTCTAATGAATAGATCACGCTATCCATTAAAACGTCAGGCACTTCGCCATCAACGATCATTTTAGCCAGACCTTCTGCGATAGCAGTTTTACCGACTCCAGCCTCGCCAACATAGAGTGGGTTATTTTTACGGCGTCGGCAAAGGATCTGTATTGTTCTTTGAACCTCTAATTGTCTGCCAATCAAAGGATCGATCTTGCCTTGCATGGCAACCTCATTGAGGTTAACCGCATAGGCATCTAAAGGATTAGAGCCAGCTTCATCCTGACGTGTCTCTTCTTCTATTTCGTTTATATTTTCTTCGTTCTCATTGTCTTCATTAATCTTCGCAATGCCGTGGGAGATATAATTCACCACATCAAGTCGCGCTATATTTTGTTGACTTAGAAAATAGGCCGCGTGTGATTCACGTTCGCCAAAAATGGCAACCAACACATTGGCACCAGTGACTTCTTTCTTACCGGAAGATTGAACATGAAAGACAGCACGTTGTAATACACGTTGGAATCCTAACGTTGGTTGAGTGTCCCTATCATCACCTTCTTCAATGATGGGGGAGTTTTCCTGAATGAATTTTAGTAAATCGCTATGCAAACTATTCAGGTTAGCGCCACATGCTCTTAGAACTCTTGACGCAGACGGATTATCCAGTAATGCCAACAGTAGATGTTCAACCGTCATAAATTCATGACGTTGTTCTCTTGCTTCCCGGAAGGCATTGTTTAAGGTTTG
>JBNLAL010000332.1:0-2225 GCA_050302115.1 Gammaproteobacteria bacterium
TTACCGGTTCAAATGGAAAGAGCACTGTAACGACACTTGTTGCCGAGATAACAAAAGAGGCCGGATTAAAAACCGGTGTTGGTGGTAACCTGGGTACGCCGGTACTGGACTTGTTGGAAGAAGCTGTTCCTGATGTTTATGTTCTTGAGCTATCCAGTTTTCAGCTTGAAACCACTTTTTCTCTTAATGCGCATGCCAGTGTTGTTTTGAATGTTTCCCCGGATCATATGGACCGTTATGTCGATGAAAAAAATTATGCATTGGCAAAACAAAAGATTTATTCGGGTAATGGTTTGATGGTCATAAACATGGACGATGTTGTTGTAAAAACCATGTTAGATAAAACACGTAATACGGCAACTTTCTCACTAATATCTGAAGAAGCGAATTTTCATATAACCAGAGAGAATGATGATATCTGGTTATGTAAAGACAATGACAAGCTTATTAGACAAAGTGAGTTAGGTATTCAAGGGGAACATAATGTTGCGAATGCATTGGCGGCTGTTGCTTTGGCAAGTTCAATGGATATTTCCAAGGAAGCAATTGTTAATGCATTAAGACAATTCACAGGATTGCCACATCGTTGTCAGTGGGTTGCCACAATTAACAGAATAAACTGGTACAACGATTCGAAGGCAACCAACGTCGGCGCCACTATTGCTTCTATTAAAGGTCTTTGTCATCAGGGCAAGATTATTCTTATTGCAGGTGGTGATAGTAAAGGTGCTGATCTATCAAGCCTGGGCACTGTTGTTAGGGATTATGTAAAGACTGTTATTTTAATTGGCAAAGATGCGAAAAAGATAGCAGAAATTATTAAACCTTATGTGCCATATGATTTTGCTAATGATATGAATGAGGCAGTTAATGCAGCAAATAAAAAAGCTACGCCCTGTGACGTTGTTTTGCTGGCGCCTGCATGTGCCAGTCTCGACATGTATGAAAATTATCAGCAACGTGGCGATGAATACGTTGTTGCCGTAAAAGCACTGGAGGCTTGTTGATGTCATATAGACAAAAACAACAAGCGACGCGTGCTTCACATTACCATGTGAAAAATAAACTCTTTGCGGGTTATGACCTTTGGTTAATGGGTATATCGTTATTAATTATATGTATAGGTTTGATAATGGTGGCGTCAGCTTCAATCTCGATATCTGCCAAAGAGTTTGATGATCCACTGCATTATTTCTGGCGGCAAGGGGTATCAGCCCTGATCGGTTTATCAATGGCCATTGTCATCTTAAAAATACCTTTGCGCTTCTGGGAAACGATCAGTGTTTCCTTGTTATTAATCGCGGTGTTTATGTTATTTCTTGTGTTGATACCGGGTGTTGGTAAAGAAGTAAACGGGAGTATGCGCTGGATACAATTGGGTCCTTTTGCCTTGCAGGCATCAGAACCTGTGAAATTTTGTGTGATTACCTATTTGGCTGGTTATATTGTTCGTCACGGAGAAACCTTACAAACAGATTTCGCCGGTTTTATCAGGCCGATCGGTGTGCTCACTTTTATCTCCGGATTATTACTTCTTGAACCGGATTTTGGTGGTAGTGTTGTTTTGTTTGCAACAGCACTGGGCATGTTGTTTATGGGTGGTATTCCATTAAGCCGTTTTTTTGCCTGGGTATCAGTTGCTTTCAGTGCGCTGTTATCTCTAGCAATTCTTTCACCCTATCGCATGCAACGTTTAATGAGTTTTATCGATCCCTGGAAGGATCCCTATGATAGCGGCTTTCAATTAACACAGGCTTTGATTGCTTTTGGTAGAGGAGAATGGTTTGGAGTTGGTCTAGGAAGCAGCATACAAAAGTTATTTTACCTGCCGGAAGCCCATACTGATTTTGTCTTTTCTGTTGTTGCCGAAGAACTGGGTTTGTTTGGCAGCCTGGTGATGATTCTGTTGTATTCATTTATTGTCTGGCGTGCTTTTGTTATTGGACATTTAGCCGAACGTGTTGAGAAATTTTTTGCGGCTTATTTTGCTTATGGCATCGGTTTGATTATAGGTATACAGGCTTACATCAACATCGGTGTCAACATGGGTGTATTACCTACTAAAGGTTTAACACTCCCACTAATGAGTTATGGTGGTAATAGTTTAATAACGTATTGCATGTTACTGGCTGTACTTTTGCGTATCGAGTACGAAAACAGGCAGGATACACGTAACATTATTTCCAAGGCGGTACCAGCCTATGCGTGATAAGAACATTCTCATC
>JBNLAL010000333.1:0-2225 GCA_050302115.1 Gammaproteobacteria bacterium
GTAGCTGGCAGGATTATGGTGAACACGACGACATCATCGTTGAAGGTGATATGGACGATTGTTTTTATATTATTGTTAACGGGCATGTTGAAGTGATGAAAAATACCGCTGTAATGGGAACGTTAAAAAAAGGTGACTGTTTCGGTGAGATGGGCTATCTGGCAAAAACGAAACGTACAGCAACAATCAAATCACGCGATCGGACATCATTGATGAAGATCAATTCAACAGTCATTTCACAAGTTTCTTTAAACTGCCAGGTACGGTTTTTAAAAGTTTTTCTAAGAACATTAATATATCGTCTATCTGCAACAACAGAGCGTATCTCACAAGACATGTGATGTATTAGATTCTTTGCTATATTGAACTTGAGATTTAATGATATCGGGGACAAATAAAAAAAGTAAAAAAGCTAGAGGGGGAACATGTCCAGATTTACCGAAATCAAGGCTGGAAGTAGTATCGTCTTTATACTGTCGACGTTGTTTTTTTATGCAGGTAACGCTTCTGCACTGGAAATAAGCAAAGGCAAACTAAAAGGTAGCCTGGATACTACTGTCAGTTATGGTCAGTTGTATCGGGTTCAGAGTCGGGCCAGTAATCTAATTGGTGTAATTAACGGAGGCAGTGCCCTTACTGTTAATGGTGACGATGGTAATCTGAATTATGATACCGGCCTGGTCAGTAATACTTTTAAATTTACTTCAGAACTCGATCTTTCCTATAACTCTTCAGGTGTATTTATTCGTGCATTCGGTTTCAATGATCTTGAAGCCGATGATACTTCAAGAACCAGACTGGATGACAAGGCAGAAAGATTGGTTGAATCAAATATTGTATTACGTGATGCTTATTTCTGGCAGGAATTCAATATCGGTAAAATGCCGGGCGAATTCAGGATTGGCGAGCAAGTTTTAAGTTGGGGTGAAAGTACCTTTATTCAGAATAGTATTAATACGATTAACCCGGTTGATGTTTCGAGTTTGCGTACACCTGGTGCGGAACTACGAGAAGCGCTGGTACCTGTTGGGCTGATATCTGCCTCATTGGGAGTTACGAATAATTTATCTGTAGAAGCTTATTATCAGTATGATTGGGAACAAACGGTTATCGATCCTGCAGGTTCTTATTTTAGTACCAATGATTTTGCCGGGGACGGTGGTGTTTTTCTGGTCGGTGCAGGTGTCGGTACAACAATTGCCGATTATCTTGGATGTCCTACAGCATGCACACCAGCAACTGCCTTTGCCGGAGCTGCCACAGCAACCCGGGCGGGTAACATAGAACCCGGTAATGGAGGGGAATATGGTGCAGCCTTGCACCTTTTTGTCCCGGAATTAAATGATACAGAATTAGGTTTCTATTATATTAATTATCATAATCGTCTACCGATTATTAATGCGATTGTTGGAACCGCACCTGCGACTCTTACTGGTGCTCAGTACCAACTTAGTTATCCGGAAGATATTCAACTTTATGGCTTGAGTTTTAATACGCAAATCGGTGATGTGGCTTTACAAGGTGAATATTCGTATCGGGTTGATGCGCCTTTACAGGTTGATGATGTTGAAATATTGGCTGCAGCACTCAATTTTGCAGTAATCCCTTCACAATTAACAACGACACCAGGAACATTTACCGCGGGTGATTTTATTCAGGGACATATTGATCGTGATGTAAGTCAATATCAAATGACTGCGACAAAGATATTTGGTCAGGTTTTAAAAGCTGATCAGGCAGTCTTACTTGGTGAATGGGCAATTACACATATTCATAACATGCCAAGTAAAAGCGTATTAAGATTAGATGCTCCAGGTACTGCTACAACAGGTAATGCTGCTCATATTGGTGTATTAACTGGGCACGTGTTGGAAGAAGCAGATAATTTTGCTGACTCCACTTCATGGGGATATCGCCTGGCCGGCCGGCTTGATTACAATAATGCCTTATTTGGTTCAGTTAATTTACAACCGCGTTTTGCCTGGCGCCATGATGTTAGTGGAATTACTCCCGGACCAGGGGGGAATTTCCTTGCAGGACGTAAGGTAATTACTTTAGGTTTAAAAGCCATCTATCAAAATCAATTCGAGGCTGATTTAAGTTATACCAGTTTCCTGGGAGATAGCCGTCAGGATTTATTGCATGATAGAGATTTTCTGGCTTTCAATATTAAATACTCTTTCTAGGATGAAAATCGAATGATAAAAATAATAAAGCTCATCCTT
>JBNLAL010000334.1:0-2224 GCA_050302115.1 Gammaproteobacteria bacterium
AGATGCAGAAGGGTCTGCAAAAGCACTTAACCATGGATAAGCATTATAATTTGTTTGGTAATCAGTCAATGCCTCATCAACATCTGCCAAGACACGTTTTTCTACAACTGACATCAATTCCTGACGAGTTATCGTTACCAAGGTATCATTAAATTCGCCTATGGCTTTACTAACAAAGCTATTATCACCATTCGCATTATCATCCTCAAGATAGTTACTGACATCCAGCGGGTCAGATGATCTATTTTGTGACGCGACAGGTGCTCCAGGTGCAAAGATTACAGCCACAATATCGCCATTGCCGTCTACGGAAAAATCACCAGCTGTATCGCTATTTGGTCCAATAGCTACATTACTTCTGTAATTGTCAGCTACGGCATACCAAAGGGTCTCTCCAGATGAATCCCTTAATTTACTAAGATTAAGTAAAGTTGACTTATATGGAAGTCTGCCAATTGTGAAGTTTGTAGGGCCTGCCAATGCGCAGGGGCTATCTGAATCACCATCATTATTTATATCTGGGCAAGGTAAATGACCAGGTCCTCTACCAGGATGATCCAGAGGATAGTTTACCGCATAGCCAATAAGTGCAGCATTCGCTTCATTCAGCACCACCAGATCGGAAGCACGCCTGGTGTAATCCCGGGTATTTACATTAAACTTTCTTAGTAAGACATAAGATGAGGCAATTATAAAAACAAGCACAATGGCCAATAATGCCGAGCCGCGCTGTTTTGAACGATCAATGATTGCGAAGCACATGTTTGTGTTTTGATAACATTGTCCTTAATAATCTTGGGGAATGTAATTATCTCCAACCTTTAACTCAATTTTGGTTGTTTTATCCGGCATAACCAACTGCACGTGATCCTGTGTAATACCAGTATCTTCGACCTGTATATACTGAGACTCCAAATCACCTTCAAACGTATTGCTATCATTAATCCATGCAGTATTTTTACCATCACTTCGATGCACAAGTCCTTTCAATGAAATAGTATCGAGAACGATTTTTTTCTCTTCCTTTTTTTCAACCTTATCGATAATGTCTTCAATTTTAACTACTTCAACTTTTTTCGGTTCTTCCTTAGCGTTTCTTATTTTTTCCAACTTTATTCTTTCTCCCTGTGTAGTAAATAACCGTCCAAGATTATCGGCAATAACAGGCGGGGATACAGCAAGGCCTATAACAAGGAATAAATATAATTTTTGATTTAAGAACATATTCATCAAATTTCAATCCTGTTTCCACCGGGGAGATCAATAGTAATCCAGGATAATGTACAGGATACAGTTACATTAGCATGGTTTTTATTAAACTGTATTTCACTACCACCTTGATTAAATTCACAATCCGATATGGTATATGTGCCAACGGCATTATTGTTAATATAGTTTAACAATTTGAACAAATCACCTTCATGCAACAACCCCAGCTTAAGATCCATACTGCTGCGATATAAGGCATAACCACTGTAATTAATCTGGTAGCCAGGCCTGTAAAGTTCTTGTGACTTAATAGTATATTTTAATGACGGGAGTTGAATTTTTTCACCTGACTGTCGTAATACTTCAATCCAGTCCAATCGTTTCTCACGACCAATTATTCCCTTTTTATATAAAGCAACAAATTTTGGATAATACTCAAGCAATAATTTCTCTTCCTGATCGACGTCAAGATATTTTCGGCTTATCGACTGAAACAAACTTTTATTACGTCTTAATTCTTTCTCAATCTTTTTATCAAAATAAAGGCTGCCGCTAATTAAAGCAGCGGATAAGATAATACAGCTACTAAATAAAACCAATGCGCCTTTTAGAATACCCCATTCTATTTCATTCTTGTCCATCAGTTCACACCAATAACAGTTCGTAATGAAAATAAAGCCGCCTTGCCAACAGAAGCCGCATCACCCTGTAAATTTGCACTGGAACTGATATCAAGGGGAAATGACTCAATTGTTACATTGTATGCAACATCATATTCCCTTAATGTTTCGGCAAATTTATTAACTAACGATATTGCGTCGCGATAGTTACCATCAAATGGTTCGATATGCGCCTTGATATCCGAAATCTGGTAATACTTGAATGTTTTTTTGCCCGGACTTAAATTGACTGGTGATGTAATCATGGTTTTGTTATCAGAAGCCCCTGGGCTATTAACCGGATCCAAACTAAAAGCCCAGCTGATTTCATCCAGTTTTATGTCCGGGTATTTTTC
>JBNLAL010000335.1:0-1903 GCA_050302115.1 Gammaproteobacteria bacterium
GCGTAATTTATTCCTTGCATGTGCGCGATACGGTGCAGTCCGTTTCGGGATTAATGTATGCAGGTAGTGCATTAGGTGCTGTATTTGCCGGTGATTTAATTACCCTGTTTATTTTTTGGGAGTTAATGGCAATTACGTCCGTGTTTCTTATCTGGGCTCGCCGGACAGAACGGGCAGTGGCGGCCGGTTTTCGTTATTTGATAATACAGGTGGGATCAGGTGTTTTATTCCTGGCGGGTGCCATACTTCATATTCATGAAACGGGTTCCACCAGTTTTGATTTTATTGGTTTAACTGGCCTGGCTTCCTGGTTGATCTTTTTATCCTTTGGTATCAAGGCTGCATTTCCTTTATTGCATAACTGGTTAACGGATGCCTATCCGGAGGCGACACCCAGTGGGACAGTTTTTCTCAGTGCCTTTACTACCAAAGCTGCTATTTATGCTTTGGCTAGAGGCTTTCCGGGAACTGAATTACTGGTGTATATCGGCGCGGTCATGACCTGTTTCCCTATTTTTTATGCGGTCATTGAAAATGATCTGCGCCGGGTTTTGGGATATAGCATGATTAACCAGTTGGGATTTATGGTGTGCGGTATTGGTATCGGTACGGCCTTAAGTGTTAATGGTGCGGTTGCTCATGCTTTTACCGATGTCATATTCAAGGGCTTATTGTTTATGTCAATGGGTGCTGTATTACAGATGACAGGACGTATAAATGGATCGGAGTTGGGTGGACTTTATAAGACCATGCCGAAGACAACTCTTCTTTGCATAATAGGTGCGGCATCTATTTCTGCTTTTCCATTGTTCAGTGGGTTTGTCAGCAAGTCCATGGTGATGTTGGCAGCATTAGAGGAAGGGCACCATATTGTCTGGTTAGCTCTGCTTTTTGCATCAGCAGGCGTCTTTCATCATGCTGGTATAAAGATTCCATTCTTTGCTTTCTTTGCCCACGATTCCGGTATTCGAACCAGTGAACCACCATTAAACATGTTGATTGCCATGACATTGGCGGCGGTACTGTGTATTTTCATTGGTAGTTATCCCTGGGTACTCTATAGCTTGTTGCCATTTACCGTTGATTACATTCCGTTTGATGCAACCCATGTTATTGCTCAATTGCAACTGCTGTTTTTCTCTGCATTGGCCTTTACCTGGTTAAAACTCTCCGGTCTTTATCCACCGGAACTGCCATCGATTAATATTGATATCGAATGGATTTACAGGAGATTGTTTCCACGTTGTTGGGGTTTGTTTGTCAGATTTTTTGGTAATTTAAATTCATATTTTACCCGTTCAATGAATTCAATTTTTATAATATCTCGCGATAATCTGGCACGAATATATGAGCAACAAGGTGTCGTAGCTCGTTCGTTACAAACCAGTATTCTTGTTTTATGGATTATGTTCATCTTTGCTGCATGCCTGATTTATTACTTTATCCGTGATTAGTGATGTTGCATGCAGCATCCGTAAGTCCCGGCTAACTCCTTAGTAATAGGTAATCAAATCCTTATAAAATTTCCCCATTTAGGTGGAAGATATAGGTTGTTTAAGTTTGTATAGTACATATCACAGGGACGTCGCTTGTGATTAAAGTCTAATCTTCGATTAGAAATCATACGGACGCGGTCACGGAGGATTTGTGCCACGGATGGCACATTACTTTATTTATAATTTTCCTTGTTAAACCAGTCGATAGCGTCTTTTAATCCTTCCACACCAGGACGGGTTTGATAACCCAGTTTTTCCTTTGCTTTATTACTGGAAAAGAACATCAGTTTTTTCGACATGCGGACACTGTCTACTGTTGCGCGTGGTTCTTTTTTTGTGAACATTGCAATTTTTTCCATCATCCAGGCAATCGGTAATACGAGATTATGGGGCAGTTTAATAGTGGG
>JBNLAL010000335.1:1913-2218 GCA_050302115.1 Gammaproteobacteria bacterium
ATATCCTGGCTGATACATATATATTCAAGAATTGACGCCAGTGTCATATTATCTCCACCAAGGATGTAACGTTCCCCCATCTCACCTTTTTCCAATGCAAGTAAATGGCCTTTGGCAACATCATCAACATGCACAATATTTAAACCGGTATCGACATAAGCCGGCATGCGACCGCGTATCGTATCCAAGACAATACGGCCTGTTGGAGTGGGTTTAATATCTCGTGGGCCGACCGGTGTTGACGGATTTACGATAGTAACTGGACAAGCTTTTTCTCTTACCAGTTTGTCTACTTCTCTTTCTGC